>WGBH01000504.1 GCA_015494435.1 Thiotrichaceae bacterium
AATGTCACATCGAGTGGGGCGTAGGTTTTCATCAGGTGTTCGTTAGTTGTCATTATTCGGTTTTGCTGGCTGTAGTTGTATCGGTAAATTTATTGTATAAAAAGCAAAAGCGGTAGCCATGGCTACCGCTTTAAAGGACTGATTATACTCGGACTTTTGCGTAAAGCAATAGGGCGAATCAGGGCGTTTTCACAACCAAAAAAATCGTAGGAGCGGAACTTCATTCCGCGATTTTGCTGGATTAGACGGTTTAGTGATGAATTGAGGTGTTTGTGTCTGGCATTGTGGGTTCCGCCCCGCTTGAGCTAATCTTTATGTATTTAATTAACCTTGGTTGCTGGATGGGTATAGTCTATCTCCTGAGGCCTGTTATTGACGCATTGTGCGTTTAAGGCGTCACATTGTTTGCCAAAATATAAAGTATTGCCGGCATCCTGTAATAAGTAAATTGTTTTGTTATTGGTCGAGAAATCAATCTCAGTGACAAGAACGCCATTAATTGATGTGAATTGGTTACCGATTTTAAATGGTTCTTCAGTCGGCCCTGTCGTAGAAATTAGAGTGACGCAGTCAGCATCAGAATGTGTTTCTATGAGAGTGCTTGCGCTGCTTCCCTGGTAAGTGGTCGTAACTTTATTTGATGGGCCAGAAATTATTGAAACCGTCGTGCCTCCTACATCAATGGTTTGCAGGCTGGGGATACATTGAACCCATGTGCCTTCTAGTTCTGTTTTTGTTGCGGCATCTTCTGATGAGCAAGATTGCAATATAACTGCGATCAGTATTAATAAAAATTTATCCATAAGTTTCTTGATCGTATTTAAGAGAGTAATTCTGGGATTATTCTATGGCAATATAAACCTTAATCTCATTTTGATTTAAATAATGCTCAAAATCAGTCTTATACGTACGTTTGTACTTTGCATCATCTTTCGAAAAATACTGCCAAACCTTGCCCCATGTTTCAATAACGATTTCAGGGATTTCTCCTGTGGCATGAAATGTTAGATATTTGCCGCTTTCTATCGTAATCGATTCTAAAGGTTCATCGCTATGAATTTCAGCCTGGTCTGTGCCAGCGAGAACAGTGAATTCTCCACTCGCATCTGACTCATAGTTGAAATATACCCCGTAAACACGGTTTCCGTTTTTATAGTCAACGTCGACGTTGTCATCAAACTTTTGCCACAGAGAGGCAATCTTCGACGTTGCGGGATTCATTTCATCTTTATTCGTTGTTCGAGTGACGAAACCCCTGATTGTCTTTTCTTTTATGTTTTCGATGGTCATGTTTATTTAGATTAAGGTGCCGGAGGAATTATTTTTTAATCCCTCCGGCACCTTTTTTCTCCTTTTTTCTGTTAGTAATTTGAAGAAAATGTTTTGATGTCGTTATAGTAGCTACATGATTTAGCACCTAGTACGTCGGTAACCTTTCCTGCCATGCTGGACTGTATGTCTATGACATGAACTGCATCTGTATTCTTGTTTTGATGAAATGCTTGACGAAAATAGTGTTTTTGATGAAAAGTCGGTATCCGGAAAAGAATAACCAAATACAATTAATTCATCTGTGTTTTTTATAAACTTATTAGCTTCTGTCCAAAGTACGTCTAACTGTCCACGGTATGCAGATGCTTTTTCATAAATAGGTGGTACGATTAATGGAATGAGGTCAAAAGGCTTTCCTGATGCAGAGCTGATATCTTTTGCTCGTAATGTAATTTCCTGGTCATCAATGCACTTAGGTTTGCCATTGGGTTTTCGTATCGAATTTTTTGGGTCTGTGCCACTTCTTACTCGATAACCCCAGTTTAATGACCCATGCAATTTAAGTATTTTTATGCTTGATGCGCCATCTTCCGAAAAAGCTGTAGTGCTACCTGTTTTAGCTAATATCATGGAGAAGTCTAAATTGTATGCGTGCTTTATATCAAATTTTATATGGTTATATTTTTTTAATGACTTTATATGTTCAATTGTTTTTTCTATTACTAAATCTTGATTAAAAGTAATTATGTCAATTTCTCTATTTGGGTCTACAGTAAGAATCTTTCTCAACAGTGCCCCAACTCCATATTGACTAGCCCCGTGTAAATTACTTGTAGTGTGTGCAATTGCCTGAGAATACATTTGAATAAGGCGCCAATACGCCTCTAGACAATCAGTTGATGGTGATTCGGAAAAGGCATCTGAATAAATAAAATTAAACACTTCTTCCATACGGTAGCCACCATTAAATGGTTTTATACCATATTGTTCCTCCATGTACTTAGTTATGATTCTCCTACCAGGAAAACCATTCAATCTGCATAGCTCAAAAAAATTAGTATCTAGCGGAGGTATATTCTTTTTAGCAGGCTGAGAGGGCAATGCTTCAGCAATTGTTGCGCCTGCTCCTACCAGAATTACAGTTTTAGTCATAACTTATTAATTTAATGAGAATACAGTGTATTAGATGGAAGGCAGGAATATAGTAATATGTGGACGTCCGCCTATTCCTAATATTAAAGACTTCCAACAATTATAACCTGTGGTTTTACATGGAAATCATTACTCTTGCAATGCATGTGTTTTTATCGCTTTTGACTTTAAGTCCACTTCAGCAAGCCATTTAGCCGGTGCCGTTATCATGGGCTTTCTGTGCCAGCTGTCTGAGCGTTTTTTGCGAGTTCTGGCGCAGCATGATAATGGTGCGGGCTAAATGGGAACCCCTGTGCTTTTTACAGGGGCGTAGCTGGTG
>WGBH01000505.1 GCA_015494435.1 Thiotrichaceae bacterium
CTTCGTGACTGCATCTCACAGCATCGTAAAGTTGATATTTCGTGGAACCAAAAGCCCTAACAATACGCTACAGCCGACAGTCAAAAGCGTCGCGATTTTTGCAAAGCAAAAATACGCGCCACTTTCGCCTGCCGCTGAGCTAGGTCGTTATGTTTAAACAATGAAAAATAGTAATTTAAAAATAAAAGACGTTTTATTCCTTCTCATATTATTGCCAATAATAATTGGCATATTTTCATTTACCTCATCAAATAATATTCCAAATGAAGTAGTAGCAACCCCGATACTAACAATTATGTTGCTACAGCAAGTGCTTTTCCCGGCTTCATTTAGCTCAAGAGAATTTAAAAATGCTAAAATTATTGCTTTTATTGGGCTTCTATTTCTATCAATCGCAATATCAATAAATTTCTTTGTAGTGCGCTTCTTCGAATTTCACATACTTATGCTTGTTATTTCAGTTCTTCCAGCATTTTTTTACAGCATAATATTTGAAAAAACATAACAAGTCGTTGCAGTCTGACCGGTAACATGTCTCGCCTCATGTGGCTTCCGCTTCGCTCCATATTGCCACATAAGTCAAGCCATGTTACCGTCAGCTGAACTCGGCGTTAAGCCTACGTAAATGATTAAAAACTTTATATTTAAAAACTGGGTACGAATTCCTATAGCTGTATATATAGTGGGATTTTTGGTTCATAATTTTTATTTATCAACATTCAATATCTATGATTTCGAAATAATTCAAGCTAGGTATATTTATACTGGCTTTATATGTATATTATTTATTGCATCTACATATTTATTTACCTTTATGCGTCTTAATTTTTCAAATTATGATGATAATTTATCATTTAAAAATATGTATTTTTGGTTCTATCGAATATCACTTTTTTGTATTACATTTTATTTTTTATTATTCACAAATGCTGATTTAATTCAAAACAAAATACCCTTCCTTTCAGATGTCTCAGAAAACAACTTTCGCTTAATCACTATTGCATCACCGATGTTTTTGTTTTTTATAACTTTTATAGGCGAGGCAGAACGGAACAATATCAATAAACGTACTTACAAAATATTGAAGGTTATTACTATTGTTTTTTCACCTTTCTTAATTGTGTACTCAATATTTTTAACTTATTACGTAAACGACTATAGCGATTTCCATGCGTTTTTTATGTTTATATGGTTCTTTGCAATAATGCTGATTGCTGGCATTATTGATGCTGGGCATGGATTAGAAACATTACATCTGAGCGATGAAACAAGTGACTTAATTCAAAAGAAATTTAGATCAGCAGTTTCATCAATAAGCATCATAATAGTCACATTAATGACTTTAAATTTATATTCAAAATATGTATACCCTTTAATCTCCACGTCATGGGGCGGTGGAAAATCCGTTAATGCATCCATTTATGCAAATGACAAAGTTTATAAAGGTAGCCTAATTAGTGAAAGCGCTCAATGGACATATATAATCACAGATGAACATACTCTTTATAAAATCAGAACTGGTATCATCAAAGAAATTGAATTGAAAATTAATGAAAAAAAAGAAAAGGCTAATAAATAGCTCAACCCGATCATTTATATACCGTTTCGCTCAGCTACACTCTGTATAAATGTCCGGTTAGCATGAGCGTTATATGTAAAACCACATTATAGTTTTGATACTGATTATTGAAGAATGCGTAATAACAATCACATCGTCTTACAGTAGAGTTAAGCCATGGACACGAATTCATTACTCAGCGCCTCAAGTATGATCCTCAATGCAGGATTGATTCTCGCTGCATTGTATACTCTCTACTACCTTCGACGACCAAAGCTGCAAAAAAGCGATTCATGGCAAGCAACCCTAACACCGTTATCATCAATTATCGGCAGTGGTTTCCTGATTATGTCGCCACTACTAGCCAGTGTTGTAGGCATTCTTTCGCCAGTTGCTGTAACAGGTATTGTCTTGTTAGCGTACGCCATTGGCAGTGTAATACGATTTAATATTATTCATGTCGAACCACGAATAAAAGATGGCTCTTTATCGCATAAAACCAGAGAAATAGAGTACCTGGGTGATATAGCACTGGTTCTTGCCTACATGGTAGCTGTCGCGTTTTATTTATCGCTGCTATCTTCCTTTTTATTAAGCTATCTTGGTATCGATAACATTGATGCCGAGCGATGGTTAACAACTATCATCATTCTTTTTATTTCGTTCGTCGGATATACGCGTGGACTAGGCGGACTGGAAAAACTGGAAGCTGCATCAATGACTGTGCAGCTTTCTATTGTGGTCTCGCTATTATTGGGTCTGGGTGTTTTTTCTTATGTTTTTTACACGTCAGGTGAAAGCTTAAGCTTTGATCATCCACAACGCGACGTCAGCACACAGATACGCATACTTGCAGGTGCATTACTGGTAGTGCAAGGCTTTGAAACGTCGCGTTTCCTTGGTGAAAAATATAGCCCGGAGATGCGTGTCGCTTCAATGAAAAAAGCACAGATCATTTCCGGGGTGCTCTATGTAGTCTCCGTCATTCTCTTTTTGCCCGTCGTTCAGTACCTGGACCTTCAACATATCCAACTGGCAAAAATTGTTGATGTAACGGGTGAGGCCGCACTGGTCTTACCTTTTATGTTGATTGGTGCCGCATTGATGAGCCAATTCAGTGCTGCAGTTGCCGACACAGGCGGTGGCGGCGGGTTGCTGAGCGAGAATAGCGGTAAAAAACTATCTACTCGCGTTAGTTACCTGGGCATTTCAATTTGTGCTGTCTTACTGGTTTGGGCCGTTGATTTAATTGAAATAATCACCCTCGCGTCTCGTGCATTTGCTTTTTACTATTTTTTACAGGCATTGCTTGCTCTTCATTTTTGTTATCGTGACTGCTCAGCAGAATTACGAATGACTCCCTGGAGGCGTTTACTATTTATGAGCGTCGCAGTGATTCTTGCGTACATTGTTTTCTTTGCTATTCCTGCTGAATAACTTAATCTTATAGTAAGAGCTGTTAAACATTACTCGCATATAACATATTACTCAACACGCCTGTCAGACAAGCTAAAACGCTATATTATAAATATGAAGTATTACCCTTTCCTTTTATTCATCGCACTGTCTGGCTGCATCGCCAGACCGACTGTTGAAATTCAGAATACAGAAAAACATCAGGCACAAAATACCCAGATTATCGAATCGGTAAAGTCACAAGCAATAACCGGCGACTGGTTAGTTACCCGGGGTTATCACGCAACAGATACGCTTGTCGCCAATGCGACCTCTTCATCAATTAGTCATGTTGCGATTTATAATGCAGAATCACAGATGGTTGTTGAAGCTGAAGGCAAAGGTGTGCACATGACCCCGTTAAATGAGTTTGTCGATAAGTCCTATCGTTTGTTAATCATCAGGCCTCGCTGGTTAAATGCTGACAACGCCGAAAAAGCATTTTCTAACGCAGAACAACTGGTTGGCAAAAACTACGATTTTCTTGGCACGATAGGATTCAACAGCCCGGATAGATATTTCTGTAGTGAACTGGCAGTAGCCGTCTACAAAGAGTGGCATCGTCCTGTTGAAAGATTTCCTGATGTTGTAAAACCGAGTGATTTATATCTTTACGGAAATGTCCTGTATGACTCTTTTCCCCGAGACGAAATATAAATCGACATGTAAAAAATCATGGTGAGAACATGAATAAAACAAAATATATCTTATTAACGTTTCTAATCTCATTGTTTATTGCCTCATGCTCAGACAGCTCTTCTGACATTACACCCGCTATACAAAAAGATGCGACTTTCAGCAATCCATCAAAAGTAACCATCGCCGGTTATTCCGGCGACGCTATGGAGCCACATATTTCCAGAGACGGAAACACGCTGTTTTTCAATAACCTCAACAGTTCAACTTTACCGGATGGAACCGAGAACGATACCAACCTGCATTACGCAACTCGTATTGATGATGTCACGTTTCAATACATAGGCGAGGTGGTCGGCGCCAACACCAATAACATCTCGGGAACAAACGAACTTGAAGCAGTTGCCAGCACCGATAAAAACAACAAGTTCTATTTTGTAAATACGATTGATTACCTCGATAGCAGCAGCCCAAATTATTTACTGAGCTTATTTGAAGCTGACTACGTGAGTGGCAGCCTGGTCAACATCAAGAGTATCTCCAACCTTAAAAGCGACCGCCCTTCTGCCCAGGCACCTGTTCTTGGTGAACTTAATTTTGATGCCGAAATTCATTACGATGGAATAAACCTGTATTATGTTGAAGGGTTGTTTTCTGGCAACCCGTTTCCTGACGCGGCGAATATCGCTGTTGCCAGCAAACAGAATGGTGTTTTTATTGCCAACCCCAACTCGGGTACACAATTTGCGTTGATCAACACAACAGGCCTGGAATACGCCCCGTCAATTTCCACCGACCAGCTTGAGTTATACTTTACCCGGGCAGTCAAATCAGCCGCTGGCGTTTTTGATTTTGGAATCTATGTCGCCACAAGAAACTCAATGTCAGAAACATGGGGCAACGTGAAACGATTAGATGCAATTAACGGTGAAGCGACGGAAGGCCCTTCGATTTCATTTGATGGCCGATTACTCTACTACCATCAAAAGGTCTCTGGCGTATTTGAGATATATGTTGTTGAAAGAATCTAGAAGCTTTCAACTCTGAAAAAAACAGAAACCACTCATCACACGCAACGAATCACAAACAAGGTTATAAAAAATGGGTCAACAATATTCAGAGATTTCCGACAAGTTGAAACAGTTTATCGAAGAGCAAAAAATCTTTTTCGTCGCCACCGCGACTGCTGACAGCCGGGTGAATGTTTCACCAAAAGGCATGGACTCTTTACGTGTTCTGGATAAGAACCGGGTCGTGTGGTTAAACGTGACAGGCAGTGGCA
>WGBH01000506.1 GCA_015494435.1 Thiotrichaceae bacterium
CAGTTCTATTAGATGATCGCAAAGTATGGCATGGAGTCAGTGAAATTTATGCTTTAGATAAGATGAATGCTGCTTATCGGGATGTACTGGTTCTAACCTTTCATAAAAGAGTTTTAGGATAATGAAAACAATAAATAAAGAGAAGAAATTCAAACATTTATGGACAATTATTGCCGTACTTAGTTTTATTATTCTCTTAGTGGTTGGCTATAAAATAAAAGACAGTCTCTCACCAGCGATTACGACCACTGCAACATTGGATACATCTTGTGATTTACGCCAAGGAGCCTGTTTATTGAAGCTACCTAATGGCGGTCAGGTTAGCCTATCTATTACGCCTAACAATATCCCTGTCTTGCAACCATTAGAACTTAACGTAATGATTAACAATATAAAAGCATCTTCTATTGAGGTGGATTTTGTTGGTATCAATATGGATATGGGTTATAACCGCTCAAAACTTAAGAAAATAGATGAGCAACATTTTAAAGGAAACGTCATTATTCCCGCCTGTGTTTCTAAAATGGAATGGGAGGCGAGAGTGTTATTGCAAACGGACAAGGGAGTAAGCATGGCTCCCTTTCGATTTTATACCACTAAATAAGCTAGCCAGCATTGGATTGGGTCGAGGCAATTATGCAAGCCTACTTTAAAATATTGTGACGGGGTAATGTACCGCGTCGCGCGTGTTCCCTACAATACCCTTAAAATCAGTAATATAACGCCTAAAATAAGCGCAATCATACTCCAATAAATCATAATAGTGCGTATCATTAACCAAGCACGGTGAATGTCTTTTGCTGTTGCGGTATCACCTTTACCGAGTATTATACGTAATTTTAGGACGCCATCATAAAAAGCGGCTCCACCAAGGGTTATATTTAAAGCACCTGCTCCCGATGCCATAACAGGCCCAGCATTGGGGCTGTACCATTTTGATCCTTGTTGTTGCCAACATTGCCATGCGCTTTTAGTGTCACCGTATAGGCTATAACTTAACGCTGTTAAACGCGCAGGAATCCAATTAAGAATATCATCTACCCTTGCGGCAAAGTATCCAAAATAATAATAACGCTTGTTTTTATATCCCCACATTGCATCCAGTGTATTGCTAAGACGATATAATAAAGCACCTTCAGCACCTGCTACTGCAAACCAAAACAGAGTAGCAAAAATAGCATCGCTGCCATTTTCTAATAAAGATTCAACCGTGGCTTTACTGATCTCTTCCTCATTGAGCGATGCTGTATTACGACTCACAATCCAACTAAGGCGTTTCCTCGCTAATTTTAAATCATTATTTTGCAAGGCTTGTTGAATGGGTTGAGCATGTTGCCAAAGACTTTTAGCGCCCAAGGCTAGATAGCCAATAACAAGTTCAAAGCACCAGCCAAATAGAGAGCTTAATGCCCAAGTAATAATAAATGGTGGTAAAATAAGCAATAGCCATGCTAACACACCGTTTTTTACACGATTGTTATTAAGATAGTTTTCCATGGTATTGGCGATATGACCGAAACCAACGAGTGGGTGATATTGACGCACTTCCCCTATCATGGCATCGAACAAGATAATAAAGGGTAATAATAAAAAGTGATTAATTTCCATTAGGAACTTCCGAATAATAAAGATACTTATATTATTCGGAAGCTCCTTATGATGTTGATAGGAATTGCATTTATTCTCTTAAGAGTTGCCTAATGATATTGGGGTGGCTCATTATTTAAGGCAATCTCATCCATCCAGACAGCAGCAGCCTCGGAATTTGGCTGGTTTAAAAGTAACATAAGGATGACCCATTTTAGTTTATCCAGAGTAAAATCGGCATCTTGTAGTTCCAATACGCGGTCTATTGCACGTTCACGCATATCAGGTGTCAATACATGGGCTTGTTCTAAAAACATAAGATAATTGCGGCATTCTTGGTTAATCCAATCAATTTCATGCGCCGCAAAAATACGTACTGACTTTTTATTGGGTTTAGTAATATAGATAATTTCTTCATCTGCAAGGCTCTCTAGCCAGTCAAAGGCACGACGAATTTCAATATTGGGAAATCCTGCTTTATTGAGATAGCCTTGTAA
>WGBH01000507.1 GCA_015494435.1 Thiotrichaceae bacterium
GTAGCGTATAAAATGGCTGATAATGAAAAATCCAATAAAATATAAATTATCTTCAAAGTATCTAAAATAATAATGACACAAACAACTGACACCGATAGCAACATCCTTAATGAAGCTGTTACAAACAGCGGTTCCTACGATATTATCCGTAAGCGTTTAGAGGAACAGGGTCGTACTCTTAGCAAACAAGTTGATGTACTTAATAATGCACGTCTTGATGAATTTGGTAGCACGGATATGTCGGTGATTGCACGTTTACGCATTCGTACAGAAAATAACTGTATTGCGCGTGATATTGTGCAAGTGGGTAACACTTTATTATTTGGTTATAACGTCTTTATGGGTCTTAAAAAAGAAACCCATATTGATGATGTTTTTATGCTCTGTCAATTGATTTGCAGTGAAGAAAATGGGCAAGTCAGCTATGACATTGAAACAATTCCCCAGCAAGATACTTTTCTGAACCACCCCAGCTTCGTTGCTGATTTTAATGAGCTTTATACTTATTATAAAAAAGCCCATCTGATTAAACTGACGGTTAAAGAGGATAAACTATTAGCCGCATTCCAAATTGGGGATCGGATTAGCGACACCCGTGTTTTTCGTTGGGCTATAGATAATACAGGTAATCCAACTTATATTGATAATCGAGGTGAGCGTGATATCGCCTTGCCTTCGCCTTATGATTTTGATTGGATTCCAACCACACGAGAAGATTCTGTTCATGGTCGTTATCCTCATATGAATATTCTCGATAGCGTGTTTGTGGAAACCGTCGGTGGTGATCTCACCATTAAAATTGAGAATAATACTGAAACAGGCAGGGGAATTTATGCAGAGCCTGTCGAAGATGTGAGTCAATCATTGGATGATGCGGATATTCAATATGCTGAAATTGGTCACTTAATTCTATTAAAAATTACACCTTATCGAGAGGAGACAACCCGTTATCTTGTTTATAACCAACAGACTAAAAAAGTAGATCGTCTTGATGCCATTGGTTTATCCTGCGTTCAACTACCTGAAGAACATGGCATTATTTTCCCCGGTGGGCTGTATTTGCAAAATGGTGAAATTCAATATTTTGATAAGAATATGAATGGAATGCGTTTCAAGCGTAGTATTCATTCTCCTAATGGCGAGGATGTATTGTATCTTTTCTATGAAGCCATTGAAGGGAAGGTGGCCTTATTTGCTTATAATCTGATTGAAAAAAAGCTTAAAAATCCATTGATTGGTCATGGCTATGCCATCAATGCAGAGGGTAAAATGGTTGTTTTTCATTCAAAAGAAGAAGAGCCTACTCGCATTCATCCCATGCAGGTATGGCAGACGGCTTTTGTATCACAAGACTATGCTAGCAAAATGCCAGTGGGTAATAGTTTTTATGCACGTATCGGTAATGCTGAATTAGTCCGTGGAATTTCTGATTTATACAGTGTCACTCGTGATATTCAAAACGACGTTGTTTCAGCGAACCACTACAATCAACTATCTACTGTTTATCAACGCCTTACTAATCGTTATTACTGGCTAGAAGAAAAAAAGCTAGAGGCGATTAAAAGCACCTTGCACACCATTAGTCATACCTCCGAATTGGTATTAGATGAATTTGAAAAAATTGAAAGCATTCGCCAACAAGCAAAACAGGCAATGCAACAAGCCGAAGCAAAGCAACGAGAAATTTTTGATCAACTTTTACCTGATAGTTGGGACAGGGTTGAAAATTATATTGATGCACTCAACCGTGTTCGCCAGCAACGCGGTCATTTAATGACGATTAAAGAGTATCGTTATATTGATCAATCACGTATTGCTTCTATGAATGCTAAATTAATTGAAGCACAGGATCAGCTAGGTAATGACACGCTACGCTTTCTTTCTCATGAAACTGCATTGCAACCTTATCAGGCAAAACTTAATCAACTTAATGCTGAAGCAGAAGCTGCTAATACCAAAGCTTTATTGCAAGAAAGCATTGATGAAATGGAAAAAATGGCGGGGGATCTTGATCTACTCTCCGAATTAATGGCAACCTTAAAAATTGATGATGCAACCGTTCGTACCCGCATTATTGAAGCCATTTCAGAAATCTACGCTAAACTCAATCAAAGCAAAGCACGCACTCAACACAAGAAAAAAGAGCTTGGTTCAGCCGAAGCGGTGGCTCAATTTAGTGTGCAATTTAAATTATTTAGTCAAAGTATTGCTAATGCCATTGGTATGGCAAATGATCCTGATAAAGCCGATGAGCAACTGAGTCGTTTATTGATTCAATTAGAAGAGCTTGAAGGACAGTTCAGTGATCATGATGAATTTCTTGCTGATATTATTAGTAAACGAGAAGAAGTTTACGACACCTTTGAAACCCATAAACAATCGTTAATTGATGAACGTCAGCGTCGAGCGCAAAACTTATTAAATGCTGCTGATCGTATTCTCACCTCAATTAATCGTCGTACTAAAAAATTAGATAAAATTGATCAATTAAATACCTTTTTCGCTTCTGATCCTTTAGTGATGAAAGTACGTGAGGTGGCTGATCAACTTCGGAGATTAGATGACAGTGTTAAAGCAGATGATATCGAGTCGCGCCTAAAAAACAGTAAAGATCAAGCATTACGTGGACAACGTGATAAAGCCGATATTTATGAAGATGGCGGTAAAATTATTAAACTTGGATCAAAGCATCGCTTTAGCGTCACCACCCAAGAACTTGAATTGACTATTTTATCACGTCATGGCAAACAGAATATTCATCTCAATGGCACCGATTTTTATGAGGAAATTGACTCTGAGGAACTCAATAAACTTAAAGATTATTGGGATATTCAGTATGAATCGGAAACAAAAGATATATACCGAGCAGAATATCTAGTTGGACAACTACTGCAAGCCGCCGAATCTGAAACCGATGGACTGAGTCTGCAAAAACTCACCTCAATGTTGAATGATGAACAAGCGCTCTTAAAAAAAGTACGTCATTTTGCCGCACCTCGTTATAAAGAAGGCTATGAACGCGGTATCCATGACCATGATACGACTCAAATTTTATTACAATTACTACCGATTTATCAGCAAGCCGATTTATTACGTTATTCCCCCCTAGAACGTGGCGTTGCCACTGTTTTTTGGTCATCCACACAGCAACAAAAACCACAAAAAGACTGGATAGAACGTGCTAAATCTGCCTTGCAAATAAAACAAGTTTTTAATCAAAACAAAGCACTAGAGCGGCTACAAAAAGAAATACAACAGCATTTGCAACAATGGTTGGAGCAATATCCGATTCCCATTGATGCCACCAATAAAGCACGTAGTGCGGAATATTTAAGCCTCGAACTCGCTCAAGAAAAGCTCCATTTTGTGAGTAGTCAATATGCGCGCGAATTACAACAAGCATTGCGTCGCAAGCTAGAGCTTAGTCAAATATGGGCGCAATTCAATCACACTTTAAATAAATTACAACAGCAACCCCATGAGCGCTGGGCTTTTGTAGAAGCGTGGTTAGAAGCCTTTTTGACCCAACATGATGACCCCTCATTAGTACATTATATTCCTGAAAGCGTTGCTCTTTTTATTGCGGATCAAAGCATTAACTATCATCCTGTAGAGAAGGTATTAGAATGCGATATTGCGAATCTAATGGGAGATCATCCACGTATTAAACAACGAACCTTGCATATCTCACTGGATGATTTTCTACATCGTTATCAATACCATCATCGTATTGTTGTGCCTGCTTATCGTCACTATCATCAACTTCGTAGTGCAATTGCTGAACAACAACGTGAAAAACTACGTTTAGAAGCATTTAAAGCCCGTCCCCTCTCTTCTTTTGTACGCAATAAACTGATTAATGAACTCTATTTGCCATTAATTGGCGATAATCTTGCCAAACAAATGGGAACAGTCGGTGAAGATAAACGCAGTGATTTAATGGGTTTATTAATGATGATTTCCCCTCCCGGCTACGGTAAAACAACCTTAATGGAATATATTGCCAGTCGCCTTGGTTTGATTTTTATGAAGATCAACTGTCCGTCTTTGGGACATGAGGTACTCTCGTTAGACCCCTCTCAAGCACCAAATGCAACCGCAAAACAAGAGTTAATTAAATTAAATTTAGGTTTAGAGATGGGCAATAATGTGATGCTGTATTTAGATGATATTCAACACACGCATCCTGAATTTTTACAGAAATTTATCTCACTTAGCGATGCTACACGCCGTATTGAAGGCATCTGGAAAGGGGTCACTAAAACCTACGATATGCGAGGTAAACGCTTCTGCATTATTATGGCTGGCAACCCTTACACCGAATCAGGCGAAGTGTTTAAAGTACCTGATATGCTCGCAAACCGTGCCGATATTTATAATCTAGGTGATATGCTAGGCGATCATGAAGAAGCCTTTAAACTCAGTTATATTGAAAACAGCCTCAGCTCTAATCCCGTATTAGCCCCTCTTGCTACCCGTGAAATGTCAGATGTTTATCAATTGATTGATGTTACAAAAGGCAAGCAAGTGGCGATTAATGAATTAAAACATCAATACAGTAGCGCAGAGGTGAATGAAATCACCCAAGTATTTAAAAAAATGTTTATGGTGTTAGAGGTTGTTCTTAAAGTAAACCAACAATATATCGCCTCTGCCGCACAAAATGATGAATACCGTACTGAGCCACCGTTTAAGCTTCAAGGCAGTTACCGTAATATGAATAAAATGGCAGAGAAAATCTCTGCGGTAATGAATCAAGAAGAAATCCTCCAAATGATCGCTGATCACTATTTAGGTGAAGCCCAACTGCTTACCAGTGGCGCAGAGGAAAATTTATTAAAGCTAGCAGAACTGCGCGGCAATATGACCCCGACGCAAAATAAACGCTGGGAGGTGATTAAAGATAATTTCAGAAAAAGCCAAATGAAAGGCAAGGAGGAGGCTATTATTGGTACAGAAATCGTTAAACAGCTCGGTGAAGTAGTCAATAATCTGCAACAACTTAATCACGCCCTCAATAATAGCGAAGCAAATGACAAGCTCACCCTTGAACTTAGCAAAATGGTAAGCCACTTTGAGCAAGTTAATAGCTCTTTAAACAATACGGACAGTCATAAGCAACTCACTAGTCAACTGGCTAAAATTGATGATCATTTACAATCGCTTGGACAAATATTATTAAGTTCTCATAAAGACACAACACTCAGTACACAACTGAATAATATCGCTAGCCATATTAATAACTTAAATAAATCCCTAACAGAAAATAACAATGATAAGCTGGTTCTCCATCTTGAATCAATTGCTAAAAAATTACATGCTATTGAACACAGCATAGGACTTGCTCAATCAAATGAAATAATTTCACAACAACTTCAACGGATTGTGGAAGGCATTCATGCTATGCATCAGGAATTAGCTAAAGCATCTGCAGCCTCAGTGCAAAAAGCTAACTGGTTGACACGCAGAATTGGAAAATAATCCCTTGCAAGGGATTGACAATTTCTTGCAACGAACCATCACTCCATCACTTGCCATCACTTACTCACGCCCTTTATATTGGTTTGAGAGGCGGCAGTATGCTATAACAGCTCTCCATTTTATTCGCCTTGAATCCTGCCATGACCGACAAAAATAGCAATAAACCTCTTATCCTCGTTGATGGATCATCTTATTTATTTCGTGCTTTTTATGGCATTAAAGCGCCATTAACCGCACCCGATGGGATGCGTACCAATGCGATTCACGGTGTTTTAAATATGCTGGATAGTTTGCGTAAAATCTATGCTCCTGAGTATATGGCGGTGGTGTTTGATGCTAAAGGAAAGACATTTCGTCATGATCTGTATGCAGACTATAAAGCTAATCGTCCGTCAATGCCTGATGAGTTGCGTGAGCAGATTGAGCCATTATTGGAGATGATTAAAGCACAAGGTTACCCCTTATTAATTGTGCCTGATGTGGAAGCAGATGATGTGATTGGTACATTGGCAACTCAATATAAGGGCAAGGTGATTATTTCCACGGGGGATAAGGATATGGCGCAGTTGGTGACTGAAGATGTGCATTTAATCAACACCATGTCGAAGAGTTATTATGATATTCAAGGCGTGATTGATAAATACGGTGTGCCACCTGAACGTATTCGTGATTATTTAACGCTGATGGGGGATACCTCGGATAATATTCCAGGGGTTCCAAAAGTAGGGCCTAAAACAGCGGTTAAATGGCTCAATCAATACGGCTCGTTGCATAATGTGATGCAAAATGCGGATCAAGTTAAGGGCAAAGTAGGTCAGTATTTGCGTGAATCTTTAGAGCATTTACCCCTTTCTTATCAGTTAGTCACCATCCTTTGTGATTTGGATTTAGACTGTTCCGCAGAATCTTTAAGCTTTAGTAAAGTCAATACACAGCGTCTTGCACAGCTATATCAGCAATATGGAATGCGAACTCGACTAAAAAAGCTACAGGAATCATGTGATGAAACAATAGAGATCATTAGTGAGCTTGAAGATGTCCCAACGCTTGAGAAAATCACTGAGGTTGATTATCAAACGCTTTTGACAGAGGAGCAACTCGATCAATGGATGATTGATTTAAAAGCAGCCAAATTATTTGCCTTTGATACAGAAACCACCAGCTTAAATTATATGGATGCCGAAATCGTGGGTGTTTCTTTTTCGATTAAGGTAGGAATAGCTGTCTATTTACCATTAGCGCATGATTATCTTGGCGCACCACAACAGCTCAATCGCAAGGCAACACTCGAAAAATTAAAGCCTTTATTGGAAGACCCCACCGTCTTAAAAGTGGGTCAAAACCTTAAATACGACCGCAGTGTATTATTAAATCATGGTATTGAGTTAAAAGGGATTGTACATGACACCATGTTGGAATCTTATGTGCTGGATTCTACCGCTAATCGTCATGATATGGATACTTTATGCAGTAAATACCTAGAACATGAGACCATTCACTTTACTGATATTGCAGGCAAGGGAAAAAAACAACTGACCTTTAATCAGATAGATTTAGAACAGGCCTCACCCTATGCGGCAGAAGATGCAGATATGACGCTACGTCTGCATTATTATTTTTGGGCGCAATTAAAACCTTTAAGCGCACAGCAAAAACTTTATCGTGAAATTGAGATTCCATTATTAACGGTTTTATCTGAGATGGAGCGCAATGGGGTATTGGTTGATGCGCAAATGTTGGCACAGCAAAGTGAAGAAATTACTGCCCGCATGACAACATTAAAAACAACGATTTATGAATTAGCCAATGAGGAATTCAATTTAGCATCGCCAAAGCAAATCCAAGAAATCTTCTTTTCTGAGGATAAACTAAACCTTCCTATTATCCGTAAAACACCTAAAGGACAGCCTTCCACCGCAGAGGATGTATTGCAACAACTGGCATTAGAACACGATGTACCTCGCTTATTATTAGAACATCGGGGTCTAAGCAAGCTTAAATCCACCTATACCGATAAATTACCGAAACAAATCGATCCACAGACAGGGCGAATTCATACTTCCTATCATCAAGCGGTGACGGCAACAGGTCGGCTATCCTCTGCTGAACCTAATTTACAGAATATTCCCGTGCGTACTGCACAGGGTCGCCGTATTCGTCAGGCTTTTATAGCACCTGAAGGTAAAAAAATACTGGCAGCGGATTACTCGCAAATTGAGCTACGCATTATGGCGCATTTATCAGGCGATAAAGGGTTAGTCAATGCCTTTGCAGCAGGAGAAGATATACATGCCGCGACCGCCGCAGAAATCTTTGCAGTCGAATTAGAAGCGGTAAAAAAAGAACAGCGCCGCGCCGCCAAAGCGGTTAATTTTGGTCTTATTTATGGCATGTCTGCCTTTGGTTTAGCAAAACAGCTCAATGTTTCGCGCGGTGAAGCACAACAATACGTGGATTTATATTTCGCACGTTATACAGGGGTGCAAGATTATATGGAAAAGACACGTGAAAAAGCCCGCGAGCAAGGCTATGTAGAAACGCTCTTAGGTCGTCGCCTGCACTTGCCAGACATCAATGCGAAAAATGGCATGTGTCGTGCCTATGCCGAACGTACTGCCATCAATGCACCGATGCAAGGAACAGCCGCTGATATTATTAAATTAGCCATGATTTCGGTCAATGACTGGTTGCGTGAAGAATATTGGCAACACCCCCCTGAAACTAAAATGATTATGCAGGTACACGATGAACTCGTATTTGAAGTCCCTGAAAAGGATTTAGAACGTATTAAAGCAGAAATTATTACGCGCATGACAAATGTACTGCAATTAAATGTCCCCTTGGTTGTTGATACAGGCGTGGGGATGAATTGGGATCAGGCACATTGAAGACGTCGTTTACCGTTTTTCTGTAACCGTTCAGATCTAGGCTGTCGAAACGTCCCACGAAAAAACAACGATATCATTTAAATTCAATGATATACGAACACCAAAAAACTAAAATATCTTTTGTTTTGAGAGTTATTGTTAGTAGAAACATTGCGACGGGATAACAAACCCCGTCGAGCGAAGTAAATATCCTTTAAAAAAATATCAATTCAGATAATATGGACGCAACAACTCATTAACAATAGGAAATAAATTATGTGCAAATTTTGCTGGATACTCTCACTGGTTTTATTATTTATTCTTGCAGGATTAACTTATACCTTTGTCATTAAAGGAGAAACTATTGCTGCAAGTGATGGACGTTCTGCCATTGTATTGCCTGAAGGTGAACGGGATTTGGTATTAAAGGAAATGCGAGCATTTCTTGAAGCCGTGCAAGGTATTATTGCTGCTAATAACAAAAATGATATGCAAGCCATTGCCAAATACGCCAAAGGAGTAGGCTTCACGGCTCAGAAAGGCGTACCGGCATCACTAATGAAAAAGCTACCCTTGGCTTTTAAGAAACTGGGCATGAACACCCACAAGGCATTTGATCAATTAGCAATGGATGCAAGCAGTCTGGGCGATCAATCTCAGGTAATGGAATCACTAGGGACATTAATGCAAAACTGTGTGGCTTGCCATGCAGC
>WGBH01000508.1 GCA_015494435.1 Thiotrichaceae bacterium
ACTTTACTGGGCACCAGAGGAAGTAGCAATTTAACCGCCACCGCCATGAATGTACTCTTAAAAATGCAACAAGCCAATACAGACAAAGAAAACTAAAATTATCCTTTATCAACAGTAGCTTCTATAAAGCAATTGAACAAAAGTCATAAACAGAGGTCTCAATAATTACGAAACAGAGAGGAATATTTTGTAATGAAAACGACCAAGTTTAGATTTTTAAGCTATATCACCACCTTTTTATCACTTTTACTATTAGTCTCAAATGCACACGCTGACAAAAAGCATTGGGGGTATTCCAACCTTAATTCATCTTCATATTCACCCATTGAAATAAGTGTTATTGATGATTCAGGTAGGTCACTTAATAAATACTCAGCTAATCGTAACGGTTATCGAACCCAGCGAACCTATTTAGAGGCTATCAAGGGTAAGCGTTATAAGTTACGCCTGCGTAATAATAGCGACCGAAGAATTGGGGTTGTAATTGCAGTTGATGGTCGAAATATTCTAACAGGAAAGAAGTCTTACCTTCGCAATAATGAAAAAATGTATATTCTCGGCCCTTATGAAACAATGAACTATAAAGGCTGGAGAACAGGAAAAAATCGTGTAAACCGCTTTTATTTTACATCAGCCGGTGATTCCTATGCTAATGCCTGGGGTGATCGTTCCGCAATGGGGGTTATCGCTGTTGCTGTATTTGATGAAAAGCATCGTCAATATTATAAAAAACATCGAAAAGAGCAACATAGTAATAAAATAGCACCCTCCCGCCGAGGTTACTTTACGGATGAATCAACAGGTACTGGCTTTGGCCGTGAAGAATATTCACCAACGATACGCGTACGTTTTAAAGCAAAACAAACCCCAAGCTACAAACATTTCATAAAGTACGAGTGGAGAAATACACTATGCAAACGTGGCGTTGTGAAATGCAATTATTATGAAAACGATAGAGACAATAATCGTTTCTGGCCTCGTGAAACCTATAATCCACGCAGAGATGACAATTATGCGCCCTATCCTCCTAACTACTACTTGAAAGACAAAAAATATAAAAATATACGGGATTGGGACGAAGTCGTCACTAAAGACGATGATTTCTGGTGGAGAAGAAACTGGTAATCAATTAGTTAATATTACAAAAAAACCGGGCTGGGGTATAACACCCCCCCGGTTTTTACACTATTTTTATTAGTAAGTTATCGACTAAATAGCCAGATACTCATGGCGCAGCTCTTCATTATCCAGTACCTCTTGTGCCGTTCCATCAAATACAATATTACCCATATCAAGGATCAACGCCCTATCGGCGAGCCTCAAAGCTGCTACAGCATTCTGTTCTACAATGATGGTCGTTATTCCATGTTTTTTAATGCTATCGACAATACTTTCGATTTCATGAACAATAACAGGAGCAAGCCCTTCATAAGGTTCATCAAGTAGCAATAATTTAATATCTCGAGCGAGTGCTCTTGCTACTGCAAGCATTTGCTGCTCACCACCTGATAAAGTTGTTCCCATTTGTTTACGTCGTTCAGCCAAACGGGGGAAATGCTCATAGATTCTCTCAATACTCCACCCCATTGGGGGTGCAATTTGAGCCAACTGAAGGTTTTCTTCTACCGTCAACCCCTGAATAATACGCCTATCTTCAGGCACCAATGCAACCCCTTTTTGAGCGGCATCATAAGCTGACATGGTATGCAATGGCTCATGGTCTAACCATATTTCACCATGAGTAACCTGCGGACTATCAAGTCGTGCAATAGAACGTAGCGTGGACGTTTTTCCTGCTCCATTTCGTCCCAAGAGTGCCACTACCTCTCCTTCACGAATATCAAAACTAACACCCTGAACAATATAGCTTTCGCCATAATAGGAGTGAATATCCCAGCATGAAAAAAAAGCCGGATCCGAACCCTGATTATGTACAGCCTCTACTCTATCAGTGACTTTCACATCGCTTATCAATGAATTACTCATCTTCAGACTCCCCTAGGTAGGCTTCTTTTACTTTTGGGTTATTTTTAATTTCTTCTGGAGTCCCCGTTGCAATAATATGTCCCCGAGCCAACACGCTAATTCGATCAGCCAAGCTAAATACCACATGCATATCGTGCTCAATAATAACCTTTGTCATTTTCCGCATTTTTTCACTTTTCAACAGATCAATCGTACGGTTTGTATCATGCCTCGCCATACCTGCAGTAGGCTCATCAAGCAATAATAAGGTCGGATGCTGAACCAGGCCCATCGCCAGTTCTAAGCGACGTTTATCACCTCGTGAGATACTACCCGCTAACTGGTCATGAAATTTATCAAGCTCAAAATCTTTAAGAGTAGCCAA
>WGBH01000509.1 GCA_015494435.1 Thiotrichaceae bacterium
AGCCTCTCAATATGATTTGAAGAAATGGGAAGAGGATAATATCCCTTACACGATACGAAAAAGACGACAAGCACTCTTGAATATTAATAAAAATGAAATCCAAAAGGCGGGGAAATTTAATGTAAATTAGGGAGGGGGTTCGACAGCCTAGTCATGAACCCCGCAGCACATGCTGGCTTTAGCCCTCTCTATGAAGCAGAGCTAAGAAGAGCGATTGAAGGTGTAAAAAAATTAAAGGACCATTTAACATAGAAGGTAGAAAAATCAAAACTAGAGAGGCATAAAAAAAGCCTACATTGCAATAATGTAAGCTTTTTTATTCAGAATATATATGGTGGGCCGTGAGCGATTCGAACGCTCGACCAATTGATTAAAAGTCAACTGCTCTACCGGCTGAGCTAACGGCCCAACTGAGCGCGAGATTATATAGAAAAAATCTAATCCGACAAGTGTTTTTTTCATTTTTTTACGATTAATTTTAAGTTTGAATCTTTTCCCTTAAAAGGGTCAGGCTACTTCAAGGAAATAAACCCACAAATAGCTTGATGAGGCTTCTATTTGCACGTTTACTTCCTTGGAGTAGTCTAATGTAATGTGTTTGAGTCTGATGGGCGTTACTATTAATGTAACTTCTCATAAACTGTAGGCAAGATTATATTTTTGGAGTTCAGGCTTTAGCTTGTCACTGGCACAAGCTAAAACTTGGACTCCGACCCGTTAATTATGAGAAGCTACCCTATTAATCGCTTACCTTATTTATTATATTGTATTTTTTTTGGATTTTTCACTATGCGCCTAGATAAACTTATCAGTAATTCAACTGTATTTACTCGTTCTCAAACAGGAAAAATTATTCGTAAGGGGGATGTAAGTGTTAATGGTTCGATAATAAAAAAGGCGTCTTTTAAAGTTTCTCCTAAAGATAAGGTGCAATATTTAGGTATTGAGATCAATTTGCCTAAGCTGCGTTATATTATGATGAATAAGCCTATGAAGGTTGTGTGCTCAACAGCAGATGGTGAGCATCAAACGGTATTAGATTTATTATTTATTGCAAAGCGTGACAATTTACATATTGCTGGACGTTTGGATCTGGATACTACAGGTCTGGTTTTAATTACGGATGATGGACAATGGTCGCATCGGATCACTGCTCCTAAGCATAAGCAGGCGAAGGTTTATCGTGTCACATTATCAGAGATGATAAGTAATGAGGCTATTGGACAACTTGAAACAGGGCTTCGCTTAAAAAATGAAGCTAAAAATACCTTGCCTGCTCAAGTAAAGAAAATAGACGATAAAACGATTCTTTTAACCTTGAGGGAAGGCAAATACCATCAAGTGAAGCGGATGTTGGCTGCCGTTGGGCATCATGTAGAGCAATTACACCGCCAGCAAATTGGTAAGATTATTTTAGATCCTAACCTAAAAGCAGGAGAGTGGCGGGAATTATCAGAAGATGAGATTCAATTATTCTAGCTATAAAATGATCTGATTTTTAGGGACAAGTTATATCCAGCGTAGTGTCTAAATAGCGTTTATTTTCTAAGAAATTTAAAGCAATTTTATTGCTATTGATACTTTGATAAGTGTTGATGCCTCCTGTTACTTTGATGGCAGAAGGATTGATGCACTTTGTTGTTACTTCAACGCTTCCTTCTCCTTCAAAACGGAATTTTATATCTTCTCCATTGCCTGACAATGAAATCAGGTGGCTACGACTAGGAAGTTTGCTGATATGTGTGACTGAGCGTGGGGTTCCTAAATGAATGGTATAGATACCACCATCTTGGTCGAGAAAAACGGTATCTTGATTGTAGGCGTACCATTGGTCAATTGAACTGATTGTCTGTGCATTATTAAGCTTTAATCCAAATTGCCCTGCTTTATCCGATTTTACTTTAGCAGTAACAGTGCTTCCCTGTACTGAAATATCGACAGCAGATTGCTTAAAAGTTTGGATACGCTCTGCTAGATTTTTTGCTGTAATAAACTCACTACCATAGTTTTTAGCCTTAGAAAGAAGACCATCAAACATATCCAGCTTATAGCCTGCTTTAAAGTTATCAAAGGGGGCGTAATCATGCCAAGGCCAGTGAATAATAGGTTGATAGGCATGTTTTGCTAAATCATCAAACTCTTTGAACCAAATTTGCTTTGCTTCTTCGGCTGTAAATTTTTCACCTGTTTCAGGGTTTTTTCTAAACTCAATTAAAGTAAAATCAAATGACATATTAGGGCTAAGATAAACTTTAGTGGAGTCTGCATTTAAAAATCCAAAGGCATTAGGAAATCCTGCGCCAACGGTTGAATAGCCTCCTGTTAAGTATTCCTCAGTATGCGCTAATATTTTTAAGGAGGTTGCAAGGTTTTCAGGCATTCCTGGTACGGCTATGCCTATTTTGCTTAATCCCATTTCTTTTTCAATAACTGTGCGAGCATTAGCAAATTGAAATTTTATTTCTTTATCACTTAATTTATTCGTATCCTCTGGATGAGTATAGGAGTGATTTCCTATCTCATTGCCTAACTGAATATACTGTTGATACAGTGGCGCTGAAACAGACCAATCTGTAAATTCATCTTCTGCGGCTTTATTACCAATATTAATATAATAAGACCCTATAAAATCATAACGATCTTTCCATATTTTAAGTTGATTTAATAATGGCACTTCAACTGTGGCAACTTCACTGGCAAACATGCTTTGATCCATATCATTTCGTGATACAAATAATGCGTTATCGCGCCCCATATGCAATGTTATCGGTGTTTTATCACCCCATACACTCCATTGCAAAACAGACCAGAGCATATTGCCATCAGCCAATGCTTGTACGGTTGCAAAGTGGGCATGTCTGCCTTGATGAGTAATGGCAATCAGTTCATTTTCTATTTGGCTGTTATTAAGGGTTTGCGTGGCTAATATATGCGTATTATAAGCACCTGTGGGTACAAAAAAATCGGTAAAATTTTTCTGGTAGCTTAATACCGTTTCGTTGTCAGTATATTGATTAGCGAAGGCAGGATGATTTGCATCGGAGATATTAATTTTAATATCCACAGGACCTGCCCCATCTATACGCGCAAGACCGAGTAAATCTTTCATATGGATATAGGCATCACCTGTAATACTCTGCCCCGTTTCTGTATTGGTTAAAAAATTACCTGCCGTTACAATGCCCACATTATGTTGCTCAATGGCTATTTTTAAATTTGCGGCTATTTGTTCAATCTGAGAGCTTTTTACATAGGAAAACAAGGGAAATAAGAGTGTTTTATATTGGCTGATTTTATTAATATCCAATAAATCGTCTTCGTTGAGTAGATCGTAAGGTAGACCTGCCATCATTGCTTGTGTTTGCACGCTCATAAAGAGTTGTGCATAGCTTTTTGGAGTCCAAAAATTTTTCGCACTGGTTTTAGAATAAACAATTGCTAATTTAGGTTTTAAATTGCTGGGGGCTGAGGGGGTTGTGACAAAAGCATGATGACTGCCTCCTGAACCGCCATTGTTGTTATTTGTTTCAGACCCGCACGCTGATATTGTTAGGATTAAGAACATAACAACAAAAAGAAGGGAGATATTCATTTGAAATTCCTTTCAATTAGATGAAAATTTATACATTTCTTGCCATCTTGACAAAGAGATTATCATGTTGGCAATGCACTCTGTCTGAAGGAGTAAATTTTCAGATTAAAAGGGAAGGATTGAGCATTTAAAAATTTGAAACGACAAATTGTACGCCGACACGATTACCGTCCCAGCCGACATTTTCTCGTGTTGATTCAAGATAACTGGCATAAGGCTTAATATGCACATCCTCAGTTATTGCATAGTCCGCACCGATAGTGACAGAACGACCTGATGCCCAATCAAACCCCTTTTCTTTGGTGCGATTAATACTACCATTAACATTAAGGCTCAATTTATCATTGACTTTAAAGTTTCCATTCGCAATTAGTGCGTATGCTTCGTATTCTTCGGGTGACCAATAATTAGCTTTAGTTTTATCATAAGCTAAGGATTGTGCTTCTACTCCTACCCAGACCCACGGTGTGTCGGTAGAAATACCATACAGTATGGCTCCTCTATGTTGTTTTGAGCGATTGCCATCACTTAATTCACGGTACTGAGAACTGCCTTCTACAATCACTCTTTTTGCTGCCCGCCAGCTGCCGACCACTCGACTGGTTTTTCCTGAAACCAATTTATTATTGTCATCTTCAATAATTGCTTCTTTAAATAAAAGGTCTTCACCATGTTCTAAGCTAAGGCTAACCTTACTGTTTGGCTTCAGTGTGACTTTGCCTTTATATTTATTAAAATGGGTCTTATCACGACTGCGCTGATTTTCTAAATACACCGCGCCAACACTTAACTCGGTGGTAATATAATCATTAAATTCTTTGCTAATTGTGGCAACAATATCTGCGCCTTGATAGGTGTCGCTATCTGTTTTGGCGCGAAGATCATAGCCATGTGCTTCTAGCTTCCAATTTGCGCCTTTGTTATTTTTATAACGGCGTTGATATTGAACTGATTTATCTTCAATGCGTATTCCAGTACTGTCACTATAAACGGAAGCTTGAGCGGTAAAATCATTAATAATCTCATCAATAGAATCAGCCTGTGCGGTGATGGGTGTGGCTACCCCAATCATCAAACAACTAAGAAGTGCCTTATTACTTGGTCTAAAGGTATTATTTATTGCTTTCATTTACAGACTCCTTTGATTCATCGCAGAACATTTTTAAAAGAATGATTATTTAATACTTTATCCACCTACAATTTAAATTTGGCAAAGGTATAGTTGTTCTACGAAAATTTTATCAAGAGATATTTTTAAATGCTGTAAGCTCTATCTTAGGAGTAAGACGGTTTATCAGGAGATAAACCGTTTGTCAGAGATGAATGGTTAAAGGATGAATAGGATGATGGAGTAACTTCTCATAAAATTGTAGGCAAGATCCTATTTTGGGAGTTCAAGCTTTAATTCGTTGCTCGCACAAGCTAAAGCTTGGACTCCGGCCGATTAACCGATTAATGATGAGAAGCTGCCATTATCTAGTCCTAACTGTTTCTTTGGAAAAACCTTTTATAGCAATTTCTACACGACGGTTTTGAGCACGACCGTATTTTGTTTTATTACTGGCGATGGGTTGTGATTCTCCCCTGCCTTGTGTATGGATAAGTCCGCGATTAATCCCTCTGGAGGCTAAGTAATTGGCAACAGTATTGGCTCGATTATAGGATAAGATCTGATTTGCTTGTTCTGAACCGACGCTATCAGTATGCCCTGTGATTTGAATCGACTTGATGGAGAATTTTTTATTGCGTAAATCTTGAGAGAGTCGATTGAGCGCATCTTTGCCATCAAATGTTAGTTGTGCGCTACCTGATGCAAAGTGTGATCCACCGGCTAATGTCTTATGCACGATTTTGTATTGTGGTTTTGGTGCGGCTTTGTGAATAATAATGGGCTTAGGTGCAGGCTCGCGTATGATAACAGGCTTAGGTGCAGGTTCGCGTATGATAACAGGTTTTGGTGCGGGTTGTGGTATATAAACAGGAACAACCTTTTCTTTGGGTACATAGACTATTTGAGTTTCTTTTTTTACAACAGGCAAAGGCTGTTTTTGTCGGGCAATAAAAGAGTGACGACGAGGCTGTGGTGTCCAATTGACACCCACAGCAAATTGGTTAATATCGGTATCATAATATTCGAACTCAGAACGTAATTTTAAATTTTCAGAAAGATCATATTCTGCACCGACTCCGCCAAAAATAGTGAGCATATGTTTTTGAGTGCTATTGACTTCACCTTTGTCTTTATTATTGAATTTTGCTACCCCTAGTTTTCCAATTGGATGTAACCCAGCAATCTTATAAGGTACTTTGTATACAATATTAGCGCCGATAGCATTGTAATTGACTGAACCCTGTGCATTGCTATTGCTGGTTAGTTTAGCATCTCCAAAATCAGCCCAGAAGGCTTCCAAACTGAGTTGATCAGAAACATTTTTGCCAATATACAGTTTTTTTGCTATATCGTTATCATCACTTGTTTTCCATGTATTCCCGCCTTCTGGATTCATATTACTCTGTCCAAGACTCCCACCGACATACCATTGATCAGCCAAATGTTCTAGAGGATTAGCAAGAGTTGTGGAGGTAAGATTCCCTAAAAGAAGTAAAAAAGGGAGTATTCTTTTTATTTTCTGGTTTTTTATTATTGTTTTCATAATTATTAAACTTTATTTTTTGATTATAATTCGTTTTAACAATTCCTTAGAAAGTTGCTTAATCGGCATTAGCCTTACAAATTTAGGCAATAGCGTTAGGCTAAGTAAAAATAAGAAAAATAAAGACAATCCTCCCGCTCCACCTTTTATAATGGTTGTTACTTTTTCAGCTGAATTTTTAATATCAACCTTTACTAAAGCAAATTTTTGCCCTTCTTTTTCATCCCCTGAAATAACGGTTATATACTTCCCATTACCTGATTGCAGGTTCTCTAATTTACAACTCCATTTGCCTTTATCATCCGACGTGGTATCACACTTTTCACCATCAGCACCTAAAACAGTGATTGAAGTGTTAGGATCACTGGTTCCCGTCACTATAAAACTCGTTGCGGTTATTGTTTCATTTGCCTTAGGGCTGGTGATAACGAGATCTATTTCAGGAATCTTAATGCTTTCTATTATCTCAGTGATATTATCTTGATCATCTTCAGACTTAATACTGATAGTATAAGGGCCTCCGACAGGAAGCTGTGTGAGTTGGCAACTCCAATTGCCATTTTCATCAGCAACTGTTTGGCATTGCGCCCCTGTTTCTACATTGATGGTTATATTTGCACTTGCTACAGTCGTGCCTATAAAGGTTGGTGTCGCGTTACTGGCAGTCTCTTTATCTGCTGGTGTAATAATATCAAGTGGCAATTTGTCCGTGGTAATTTCAATCTTTTCAATGGTTTTATTACCCACGCTATCTTCTGTTATCACAGTCAGCGTAAAGCTTTTACCCAATGGCAATGAGTCTAGTTCACATGCCCAATGATGACTACTATCGGTGATTGCAGTACACTTTTTCCCTGAGGAGGTGGTCACGGTAATGGTTGTACTTGGAAGACTTGTTCCTGAAACAGTGGGTGTAATATCTGATATAACGGCATTATTGGTTGGACTGTTGATAATTAAAGGTAATTCTGGAACGCTAAAGTCCTCAGTGATAGAGGAGGTATTTCCTTTACCATCATCTGCTGTCACTATTACGCTATAAGGCCCACCACTTAGAAGTGCACCTATTTGGCATGACCAATGACCCTCGCTATCTGTTGTAGCAGTACAGCTTTGAGTGGTTGAATTGTCAATGACAATATTCACGCTAACAAAAGTATCTGCTGTGCTAGTACCTGTAATAGCAGGCATTGTTGATGCCTCTATTCCTGTAATATTAATGGGTAATGCAGGGGTGGTTAGATTAATGGTTTTTGTATGACTATTAATCCCATCTTCTGTTTTAATAATGACGCTAATGGTTTCGCTTAAAGGCAGTTCGGGTAGTTTACAGCTCCAATGACCTTCTGCATTGCTTATTGTGGTGCAAGTTTGTCCTGTGGATGAGGTCAGCGTAATATTTGTTGCAGGTGTACTGGTACCTGAAATTGTTGGGGCTGTCTCTGCAATAAGCGCATCATCCGCATGACTGTCTATACTAAGGAAAAGCTCTGGTGTCGAGAGGACTTGCGTATCCGTTGCATAATTTCCATTACTATCTTCTGCCTCGACGGTTGCAGTATACGGCCCACCACTCGGAATAGTCGGCAATTTACAGGACCAACTGCCGTCTGCTTTTGTGGTAGTGATGCAGGTTTCAGATTTGCTATCACTAATGGGGACGGTGACAGTAATCTTTGTATTAGGAACGCTGGTTCCAGTAAAGGTTGGTGTTGTTGATATATCAATCCCTGTAATTTTAAGCGCTAATGAGGGGGTTGTTATCTGAATATCTTCTGTGGTGGTGTTATTAGCCTCATCTTTTGTTGTTACGCTCAGTGTAATATCCGATGCTAAGGGAAGAGTAGGAAGTTCACAGCGCCATTGACCCGAAGCATCAGCAATAGTAATACATTTTTCTCCTGTTGAGGCGCTAACAGTAATAATGCTGTCTGGATTACTACTGCCCGATACCGTTGGCGATGAATCTGAAAGATTGCTGTTATTGCTAGGACTTTCTATTACAAGGGGAAGCTCTGGAACAGTCATATCATAGGTTTTCGTTGTGGAATGTCCCTGATCATCTTCTGTTTTAATGCTGGCAGTATAAGGCCCACCCGATGGAAGGGTTGCTAATTGACAAGACCAGCTCCCTGTTGCATCTGTTGTTGTAGTGCAGTTTTCAGTGCCACCATTTGCTGTTGGTACGGTGACGGTAATTTTAGTATTCGGTGTGCTGGTTCCTGTGAAAACAGGCGTTGTTGATAGTTCTACCGCTGTTATTTCAAGCGGGATAGAGGGGATTGTTAGTGTAATCTCTTTGCGGTTTGTATTATTAGCAATATCATTCGCACTGATAGAAAGGGTTATACTAGCACCCAGTGTTTGCTCTGGTAAGGTATAACTCCACTGTCCTGAATCATTCGCGGTAGTGGTGTAACTATTACCATTTAATGATAGAGTAATACTTGCATTAGGATCACTCTTTCCTGTGATAACAGGGCTGGTACTGCTTGCTATTTCGCCTGCTTTAGGTGTGGTTATTTCTAGTAATACGGTGGTGTCTTTTTGTGTCTCTTTTAGATAAGAAGATTGATTGCCATTGGCATCGGTACTGGTGATTTTTACTGTTATTGCACCCTCAGCGAGTGCGCTTATATCGATACTATTATTGGCTAATGTCCAGAGTCCATTATCATCACTGGTGACGGTTTTAGTAACTGGCTGTCCTTCTTTATCGGTAAAAATAATATTAATAGGAAGGTTAGGAGCTGCCGTTCCTGATAAAAGAACGCTATTTTCTTCACTGGCATTAATTATATTATCATCAGTGACAGCATCATTATTAAGAGTGATGGGGGTTATAATTTCTAAAATAGAATCAGCAGCAGTACTTGCAGTGTAATTACTATCTAGCACCATGATTGATATATGACGGGTTTCGGTATTGGTCGTCGTATTTTGATTAATAAAGGTTATTTGTTGTAGAGCTTGTAGATAAGCGTTTTTGGTCGTAGTACCTGTTAGATGGATTTCACTGTCACTATTTTCTTCTTCTGTATCGATGTTAATACCATCAGGAAGAAGCCCTGTTATTGCAAGCTGATCCCCCTCATGTGCATTGCTTATTTTTATACTTGCGCCTACTAGAACATCTTCATCTAAGTCTGTAATTGATGTATCGACATCAGTAATTTTCGTTGCGCCATCGCCTAATTTATAAACTTGTAAAAATGTATTCCCCAGTCCTGTAGAGCTATTATCAGTATCAATATCAATGCTTGGAGCTATTATATCAGCGAGTTGATAACCCGCTCTAAACTTAACCGTTTGTCCTGGAAATATTTGATCGAATTTAAACGCAATTGCAATCGGCGCATCCTCTGTTTTAGTATCACCCGCTATTTTTAAACTATTATAAACCTTATCGGGATAGCGATAATATGGGAGATACCTATCACCCGTGCCTCCATGAGTAACACGGGAATTAGCCCCATGCCCACAAAGACCGAGAGTAGAAGGCATCGCTCTTGTTATTTGATTACTGGCTTGGGGAATAATGCTTTGTTTAGCAACAACAGCGGCACCTCCATTCACCCCTCCTTGTCGTATAATGGTATTAATAGTGACATAATCAGCATCCTTTGTGGGAGTATTTTGTTCTGCATTATTATCAGGATCAACAGTCCGCATATAATAAACATCTTTCATTACATTGGATGTTGTATTTTTAAGACTAATATCAATAATAATAGCAAGACCTATCTTATAAATACGAAAGTTTTGAGTGATTTTTAGCCCGTTAATTTCACCTTGCCAGACAGCCATTGCAGTAGAGGATGACGTTTTTTCACTTATAAAACCGCCTGGTATTTCAGTTGTTTGCAGATTGCTATTATTATTATAGGCCTCATTATTAAGAGTAATAGCCCACCCTTCTTCTGAAACCTTAGGGAGGAAAAAATCCCCATGATAGCCATTAGCAAAATTCTTTTTGGATGGATCAGAAATATAACCAAGCATTTCTCCCTGTTTTTCCCCTGTCGGTGAAAACTGGCTCGTACCAAAAGCACCATTTGCTGCAATGCCTACCTCTATATTATCCCCATAAAGAAAAACATCCCCAGCAACAGGAATCGCATCTAAAGGCGTTGCCATGAGCGTATTGTTAAATAATTGTAAGGAAAAAATAGCAAGCACCCCAATGCATGCAGTTAATTTATTATTTTGCATTTTTTAATCCCCAGACTGCTTATGAAAAGAGTTATTTATCTCTTTCTTATTCTGTTTAGATTTTTTTGATAAAATCAGCCATAAAGCCCCATGCCAAGCCATGCATGGATTGAATAAAATCAGATTATCATGCTGAAAATAATTATACTAGCTTATTCTGTGTGATAATTAATCAATTCTATTGATTGCTACTTTGTAACGTATTAATTTTTATGAAAAATAGTGGCAGGCAGTATTGATATTTCTAATAGAAAATTAGATAGACGGCTGTATCCATCCTATTTTATTTTTTTGAAGTAGCCTTACATAGGAATGAGCACGAAACAACTTCCCGATCTCTAACTTGCCTTTTTATCCCAGCTTAGATGAGCTCATTCGTTGCGTAGAATAACTATGCGCCTCATGAGTTAGTCTAATCTGAAATAAAAATTCTGCGTTAGAACTTCGGGAGGTTATTCCGTGCTCATTCCATAGGTTTTTTTTAAAGGATTATCATTTCTAAGTTCAGGTATAATATAGCGTACATCGAAAGCATTAAGCAATAAAATAACAAAAGGCAATGGGTATGGATGAGAGCAAATCATCAAAAGAAAACGAGTGGGAGCAGTTATATCAGCAAGGAAAAACGGGTTGGGATCGAGGTGAAGTGAGTCCAAATTTATCTTATTGGATTGAAAGTCAGCAAATTCCACCTTGCCGAATCTTAGTTCCAGCCTGTGGTCATGGCTATGAAGTATTGTATTTAGCAGAAAAAGGATTTGATGTGATTGCAGTTGATATTGCCCCCAGTGCTATTCATTATTTGAATAAGATGCTAATAGAGCATGCGCTTAATGCAACCGTGATTGAGGCTAATTTTTTCAACTGGAACCCTGATAAACCTGTCGATGCTATCTATGAGCAAACCAGTTTATGCGCTTTAGCTCCTGAAAACTGGGAACAGTATGAGCAATGTTTGTACCGATGGCTAAAACCCAATGGAAAGCTCTTGGCTCAATTTATGCAAACCAATAGCGAAGCGGGGCCGCCGTTTCATTGTGATATTTCAACCATGTTAGAGTTGTTTGCAAAGCAACGTTGGCAGTGGAGTGATGAGCATGAGACTAAAATCATCCATTCTGCGGGAAAATGTGAAAAAGTTTATCTGCTGGAGAAAAAATAATACGCTGTTGATGTACACTACCTGACTTTAAAGAAGTTTTTTAGGTAGGTCGTCAATGGCATCGATGTCTCAAATGCAAATGCATTATCTTGAAGAAGAAGATCGCTTCCTTTTGCGGATGAATACTGTGACAGAAGAAGAGTATCGTTTCTGGCTCACCAGACGTTTTATTCAGGTTTTCTATCCCTTGTTAAATAATACCTTGTATTCAGCTCCCGAAATTAAACGACAAGTAGACCCTGTTAATAAAGACGCTGTGTTTTCCTTTCAACAAGAAAGTGCTAAAAACCAAGTAGAATACGGTGCCACTTTTTCGTCCACACCAAAAACCTATCCATTGGGTGAAAATCCCTTACTTATCAGTAAAGCATCGATTAAATCTAATGCAGATAATGGTTATGATTTGCGCCTGAGTACAGCGGATGATAGAGGTTTATATTTCAGTTTAGATCAAAATTTATTGCATATTTTAACTACACTTATTTTAGATTCTTTACCAATAGCAAATTGGCAGCTTACACTTAAAGAAGACAGTGATATTCTTTTATCACAAGGATCAAATTTATTAAATTAAACCAATCGCTTATTGCGCTAAAATAATTTTCTCAATTGCTTGTAAATCTTCTTCTGTATCGACACCATGCGCTGGAATTTTTGTTGCAATATCGACATGAATACACGCTCCATGCCATAGTGCGCGTAATTGTTCTAATTTTTCTAGGGCTTCTAGCGAACAGGTTTCCAGACTAGAAAAGGTTTTTAAATAGCCTGCTCGATAGGCATAAATTCCGATATGACGCAAAGCCTGTTTATTAGTAAGCGTTTTATTATCATCGCGTTGAAAGGGAATGGGTGCTCTGCTGAAATAGAGTGCCATGCCGTTTTTATCCATTACCACTTTAACCACATTAGGATCTGTTATTGCTTTAGGGTTTAAGAGAGGGGTGGCTAAGGTGGCGATAGATGCTTTAGGATGATTGGCAAGATTATTAGCCACTTGATAAAGATTTTCAACGGGTGTTAATGGCTCATCTCCTTGTAAATTGACCACAATGGTATCATCTGACCAATTATAAATTTTTACAACCTCTGCTAAGCGATCACTGCCTGTCGCATGATGGATGGATGTCATACAAACGCTTGCGCCAAAATCTAAACAACAGCGTCTTATTTTTTCATCATCGGTTGCAATAATAAGGGTGTTAAAATTTGAGCTTATCGCACGCTCATAGACGTGCTGAATCATTGGTTTTCCCGCAATAAGGCGTAGTGGCTTGCCGGGTAAACGTGTTGAGCCAAAACGTGCAGGAATCACTAAGACAGTTTTTTGCATTATTGATCACATCTATTTTAATTTTTCGATTTCTTCAGTGGTTAATTCACGCGCCTCTTCTTCTAGCATAACAGGAATACCATCACGAATAGGATAGGCTAGACG
>WGBH01000510.1 GCA_015494435.1 Thiotrichaceae bacterium
ACCTTCATCAAAATAGTCGAATGGAATAGATTGAGATGACAGATCATCACCAAAAAGAACAATATCTACTTCCTTTCGTCTTTTTTTTACTATAGACAGCGCTTCAATTAGTACACTAAAGCCTCTTCTTGGTGTTCTCGGACGCGCCATGGCAACTATTGCTGGATTACCTCTCTGCACAACATCTCTGGGATAAAAAACACCAAGATCCATACCAAGCCAGATTTTTTTACTAATAAAACCATCTTTTAGAATCATGCTTTGAAGCCAGGATGATTTAACAATTTTATGTTCAACCATCGCATATGTATCTTTTACCTTAGCTCGTGCCTTAATATCTGATTCAGGGAAAAACCAGCTTTCATAATCCTGAAGAAAATACACCCCTTTTTTAGCTTTACCAGAAGATAGTATCCCGGAAACCCATGGTGCGGTTGTCCAATGGGTCGCAACAACAATATCGGATTCGGGGAAGTTTTCTATGAGTTCTTTTTCGTTTTTAAATACGATAGGAGTGAAATAGAATTTCCACTGCTGCATCTCCGGATATTGATACAAAGTGACAATACGTGCCTCAATACCCAAAAGTATAAGTTCATTAACCAGTTGAACCACCGACAACACGCCACCCGCAACGGTAATATTATGCAATACATAAGTAACTCTTAACCGCGCTGGCCGTGAAAACTTGTTTACAGATTTAGCTGAAGCATTATCTTCAGTATAAAAAGGTAATGCGAATATCCCTCGAATAGCTGCTTTAACGGCCCCAATATAATTATTTTCTCGATATCTGTTTCGAATATTACGGTAGGTCTCTCTCATAGAAATTAGCGGCACCCACCGTTGAGGCGCCTTGAGCGAGTCGCGAAGATAAGCCAGGGGATCTGCTTTATGAAATACTTTAAATTGTTCTTTGTAAATATCGAGCCATCGATTATCAAATATCTTTCTATTATTTAGATAGCGTTCATTCCTGTTTTCAAAGCTGCCTGAGCCTTTATGAAATACATAAACATCATCTGCTACTACAGTACGATACCCACTTGTCGTAAGGCGCATACACAGATCTGACTCTTCACAGTAGCCATGCCCATATATTTCATCGAACACTCCAACATCATCGAGTGCAGATCGACGAAGTAGCATGCAGAAACCAACGCCGGTTACCACGTCAGGATATTGTTTTTGGGAAATCTGTTGAATAGAGTGATCCATTGAAATGAAATTTGCACCAGGTGCAATGGGTATGCCTATTTGCGAGGCATGGTTGGTTAATGGATTAACAGAAGCAATGCGGGGGTCAGAATCTGCACATGCAAGCAACCTGTCAAGCCAGCCATCCACAACAACAACGTCACTGTTAATTAACAATACATATTCGGCATTACTCTGTTCTATGCCCTTGTTGCATGATTTCAAAAATCCGAGGTTTGTTTTATTGCGAATAAGCGAAATATTGCGATATTCATTTACAAGTGATGCAAGATATCGACCAGTTACCGTATCGCTACAGTCATCTATTATATAAAGGCGATAAAGTTTATTAGATGTATATTCAATGATGGATTTAACACAATCTTTTACATAACCAGGACTATTATAAACGGGCAGAATGATGTCACATGGGTGAGGGGATGGTTGATGCATTACACGCAGCAATTACCAGTAATTTACAATACACTAGTCAACAATATAGCCCGGTTCATTGATTTTGCTTAGCAATTTGTAATGCTGCTGTCAGATGTAAAGAATTTTACAGGTGGTTTTATTCTGCCTTCAATTATTTCAGTTGCATTACCGCTCAGATCAATAATAGCCATCACTTCCCTATACACGGGTATCGTAAAGTCAATGATTTTCTTTTGTGAATGTTCTTCCACATTCCATTCATGTTGATCTATTTTTGAATCTAAGTTATGAATGGCTGCATCTTCACTACTTGTTACAAGATACAGCCCATATAGAGAAAACCGTTTTATTAAACCCTCTGAAGCCATGGGCATCAGCATGTTGTGGAGTTCAAGTAATGTCATATTATTTGGGTGGCCACGCCAATGTGACCAGAAGAATTTAAATCCATGTGAAAAGAGATAAGGATCAGCATCAAAGTATGGTTGTCTTATTAGTACGAAATCATCTGCAACAGAGCACGCTTTTCTAACAATTTTATTTACATCATGTACACTTGGGACATGTTCAAGAAAATGATGCATGATACAAAACCTAACCTTAGAGCTGAGTTGTAGTTTAGTGATATCGCACACCTCTGCATTAAATCCTTTTTCTTTTGTAAGCTTGACCTTTTGGGGGTTAATGTCCAGACCCAGGCCTTTTCCTTCTGCCTGAAACATCTTGCCGTACCTCTCTAGCGAACCGCCAGCACTACACCCAAAATCAAAAAACTCATAGTTTCTTGAATCAATAAAACATGTATCTACCTCTGCCATTTTCTACTCTCTCTTATGTTATGTAATATTTGCCCACATATCTTTTTAAAGATTGATAGGTAGCTTTCACATCTGCATACCCAAGAGCTTAAGCTAACCCACAATCTATCAATTTTTCCTATAGTCAATATCAGCATCACTGTGGATAAAGCCTACAAATTTAGGATATAAGTTTTTAGGCTTACATTCCTTCATACGACATCGGTGTTACTGGACACTATGACATATAGCAATATATCTTAGTGGGGCTAGCATACTGTAACAAATAAGCTATTCATATAATGGGGAGAATAATTAATATGAAAATTTACTTTAGCTTATATTGGGTGTTTATAGGACAATATTTCTTTGGATTACGAATGTATTCCATGATCTGTTGCAATGCAATATCCCAACTTAGATTCTTCACCGTGTCCAACCCTCCTTTCTTAACGCGTTGTCGTAACTCAGAATTTTCAAGGGCATTGATAATCCTATCCGCCACGATATTATCAATAGGTTCACTAAGTATGATGTTTTCCTGATCCTTATAAAGCCAATTATTAAGCTCGTTTATATTAGTAACAGCAGGACAACCACTAGCCATATACTCCAATGGCTGATATGAAGGATGAGGGGTTGTCATGATTGATAATCCAAGATCAGATTCCCGGTAAAGGTTTGCAACCTCTTCCATTGTTTTTAGCAGCCCTCTATTCTCTATAACACCATGTAGACCATAGCGATGGACAGGGAAGTCTGCACCAACAGAGGTAATGCTTACATTTTTGCCAAGTTTTTCTTTTACGATACGGAGTGCTTCGCAACCCAAAATAAAGCAGTTTCTCTCATTATTTGGACGGCCATAGTACACAATTTTATATGGCCCATTTTTGCGCACGCTCATTTCTGATGGATAATAAAGTTTTGTATCCACACCAGGTATGAACTCCATACCCCAATCAGAGTATTGAGTAAACTTTGAGGCTACACCAGGCGTATTGGCTATAAAATAAAAACCAAGACGATAGGTCTGCTCTATAGCAGCAGAAATGCTGCCGCTAGGGTAAAACATTGGCTCATAATCCTGCATGATATAGAACTTGGCTTTACATTTGTTATATCTAGCAAGGGTATATGCC
>WGBH01000511.1 GCA_015494435.1 Thiotrichaceae bacterium
TAAAAAATCTATCAATGCCTTACACAATGTCATCCAACGCTTTAAACAAATGCCAGAGTATATTTGTAGCTGGGACTGGTCTGGTTTTATGCGCGGTTTGGATACCTCCATTAGCAATGATACGCTTCGCGCTAAAGCTAAATCCTTAGTTATTGCAACGAATTGCTATGTGCCACAATCAACGGCTGAACGCATTAAGAAAATAAACACCGTCATTAATAGCTTGAAAAATTAAATGCCAAATAAATGCTAAATAAAATATTACTCTCTTTTTTACAAAAAAATACCTCTATTAAACCGCTACAAAGCGATGCATTTGAAGCTCCTTCCTACTATAAGGGCTATATTTTGCCATTGCGTTATCTATTGGCAATGCGTTATTTAAAACATAAACACATAATATTAGATGAATTTCGTGACGAAGCTATTTTTCCTATTACTGTCGATCAGTTTAAACAACGTTTGCTTGCACGACTGGCTAAAAAAAAGGGGCATTCTCCAAGCACAACTCCTCTATTGAGTTATCCACTGAGAGCTTGGTTTATTTATCCTTTATTACTTACTGGGATGATCATTTCTGCATGGCTATTTCAAGACTGGATTGCAAATCAACGCTTACAAACGATGCTGGCAAATCGCCTTCCTTATTATTCTGATCTACAACATCGCTCTTTACTGTTTAAATACTCAGGCTATGAAAAAGCCCATAAAAAAGTATTGATTGAAATAGAAAAGGAAAGAGCCAATATTCTCGCCCAACTTCCTGAAAATAAAGAACTTAAAGCAGCAATAGAAAAGGGGTTGATTCGATTAACACAAAAAGAGGCAACTACAGAAGAGATTATGCTAGATTTCAAGGCTGTCAATAGCATCTTTGATCAGAATAAAATCCCTTATTATATTACTCCTAAAATTTTGACAGTTGCTTGTTCTAGTTTAATTGATGCTCCACTAGAAGAATTTCTTACCCTCAAAAAGATGGAGTCCGTATTAACCGATGGAAAGCCTGAAAAATGCCATACCACCATGCTAACCATTTATCATGTTGCCGAACGGGATCGCCTTTATTATAAAAAAAGTGAACTCCCCTTATTTCATGTGCGTCGCATTGATAAAGTGCCTGCGACAGATGGTGCGCTAGGACTAACTTTTGGCAAAGAAGGGATCGGCTCTATTATTTTACTGGATAGAATAAAAGAATTTGCCACAGATTCTGTTATTCCCGCCCTCACCTTTCAAGGACGCACTACCCTTATCCCATTCTGGTTACAAGGCTATTATGATGTTGAAGAAGCCATTTCTAAACAATATAAACAAACTTTAGCCGAGATTTACCCAAATAAAACAGAACTTAAGCAGCTTAAAATCACGGCTAAACAAGTGCTTAAAAATAAACGTCAAATGACTACATCACGTTTGCGTCAAACATTGCAACGTGCTGATGGAGGATCCGATCAAAGTGTCTTAGGGGGTGGGTTAGATGCAATCAGCTCCCTGCTCGGTGGATTAAATCAAACAGACCTCACTTCAAAAAAGAAATTTAAACCAATTGATTATGCTATTTTAGACAAACTCAATCAGGCATTACTACCAAGCATTGAATACCACGAAGCGTATCATCAAATTGATAAAACAAGCTGGGAAGAACCTAAATGGGTCAATAAACTCTTTAAAGACCTGTCTGAAAACGGCAAAGAACATACTTTAGAAGAACTAGGAGCGTATCTAACCCAACTGACTTATACAGAGAAAGGCACTGATATCTGGTTGACTAAATTACTGTTTTTTTCCTTAAATTCAATGATGCGTGGTCAAGCGGAATTTTATGCCTCCTCTATTATTCTAAGCACTATGAACAGTATTCAGCACGGTGAAAAAGTGAATGTTCATTATGATCTCAGTGTTAATGAAAAAATTAAAATATACAAAACATTTGCCACGATGAAAGAGAGCACCCTTAAAATTGTTGCTGAAAATGCGTATATTCAACTTTTTAAACGACCTGTACCTGAGATGAGTCGCTAAAGAATTTCCAAATCATTATTTAGTGAGACAAGGTTAATTCATCAGGAAACTCTTGAGAAGTAACCCAAATTTGAGTAATTGTCTCACTGACCTTAGGCAACACTTCTAAAGTGGAAATACTACGCTGATAATCAAAAAAAGCAAAAGGCTCATCCAGAAAAATAAATTGTCTTTTATTACCCGTATTTTTAGCTAATTGTTCTGACATGCCCATGCGTAATGCCAGCATAATTTGACGTTGTGTACCTGCTGAAATCTCATCGTATGCCATATAATTTTGCTTCTCATTAGAAAAGACCTCAACACTTAAATCTTTATTAATTTTAAGTTGGCTATAACGCTGATCGGTAAAATATGGCAATACCTTTTCAGCGAATTCCGTAATAGATTGATTGAAATCATCAACGGATTGCGATGCCGCTCGTTGCATCATCTTGATTGAATAGTCACGCACATTTATATTTTTTTGGTGTTGTTGCATTGTTTGAGATAACTTCTGTAAAGCTGCGCGTAACTGCCCTGCCTCATCTGAACGTTCTTTTTCAATTAAAATCTCATAATCTAAATCTGCTAAGCACTGCTCAACATCTTGCCCTTGGCGATGCAAGGTATCTTGCAACTCCATAACAGCGTGCATTATTTCTGACTCTGTTGCAGTATACTCTGGTATTTTTTCCATCAGTTGGGGAACATGGTTAAATTTTTCCACAGGAGAAATCGCCAATGATGATACCCTCTCTTTCATATCAGTTGATTTTTTACTCAGCATCTTAGCAATACGCATTGGCACGGTATGATTTGGCTCCTTAATAACTTCATGATAACTTTGCTTTAAAACGGATAAAATTTCACCTGCCTTCTCCTTCAATTCAGTCATTTTTAATTCGGCTAACCATTTAAAAAATAAACTAATGCTGTAAAGCAAAACACAACCCATAGCAAAAGGAAACATGCCTATTTGTACCCAAATAACAAAAGAATTCCCATGATGACTTGAGGTATTATCAGGCAACCAAGTCTGAATTACTTCAGGGAAGAACTGAAAGAGACCCCATACAAGCCAAGCTCCAATAAGTAATGGCAATAAAAATGCTCCCAACCACTCAAACAGATTATCCTGTTGCTTAACACCTCTATATTGTTGATGACTCTCGGAATAAACTGTATTTATTTCATCTAATTGGGTGGTTAACTTCTGCTTAGTAAACCAATTAACTTGAAGTGATTCTTTCGCATCGACTAGTTCAGGCAACCAAGATTCATCTAAACCAATCGCTTTTAATTCTATACTTTTTTTATGATAACGGGGTTTTAGTGCATTAAGTAATGCTTTTTCCTCATCTTTCTCTATGGCTAACTCATCGCTAATATGACCGTAATCAGCAATACCTGCCATTTGCTTGATACTATGACTATGCGCATCAGGAGTGGTTAATTCACGTTGAACCATACAAAATGAATCAACAAAAGTATCATAATCATAACCCAATAAATCGCAGACAAACTTATCGCCTTCTGGTAAAGAATCAATTAAAACACGATCATCAGATAAACGCATAACACGAATAGAAGTCACTCCATCAGCATTTATTGTTCTCGTAATTTCAAATCGCTTATTCTCATCATCAACAACGACTAAAGTAACACGCATTTCTGTTTCATCCCAACGAATGAGACGTTTCGCCTTTTTATTATCGTTTAGAAAAGTACGTCCAAATAAAGCAAAACAGACTGCTTCACCAATTGTTGTTTTTCCTGATTCATTTTTCCCACCTACCTTAATAACGCCTTTCTCTGGTAGATTATCAATCAATAAATTGGCATATTTTTTAAAATTTGTGAGCTGTAAAGAGTAAATAAGCATTATATTACTCCTTCTTTTTGCTGTTCTTCAACTTGCTCTAATTTTTTGAGTATAAGACGAATTGAAGACTCGTACACCTCCAGATTAAAATCTTCATCTACCTTTGCTTGAAGAGAAATATCTTTTTTGAAAAACCTAACAAATCTTTTACTAGCACCTTGATAATTATCTTCTTTTAGCCAACGTAATTCCATTTTAGCCGACATCTTTTACCTCAAATTAATTGATGAAACAAAGTGTTACCATCATAATACTTTATAAAAAAATATATCTTGAATATAACGGAATCAACTCCTTAAATCATTTTTTCTTAGAGTTAAAGATAGAAATTAACTATGAATGAACAATAATAGAACAAACAAAGCCAATTCCCCTTAAAATAAGGACACAAGGGGAAGATTGTGATATTTAAGATGGCTTTTTAAACTAAATAGGTAGTTAGTTAAAGTAGGGATTTGTGACCGACAGAAGATCAGTAGGATTTCTTAGGTTCAAGATATTCGTTGAGACTCGACTAACCTTTCATTGCATTAAAAAATTCTTCATTGGTTTTTGTTGCCTGAAAGCGTTCAAACAAAAATTCCATTGCATCAATATCATCCATTGGATGTAAGAATTTACGCAGCACCCAAAGTGCTTGAAGCTCATCATCATCAACTAATAAATCTTCACGACGGGTTCCTGAACGATTAACATTAATCGCTGGGAAGACACGTTTCTCGGCGATTTTACGATCTAAATGAACTTCTGAATTACCTGTGCCTTTAAATTCTTCATAGATAACTTCATCCATTTTAGAGCCTGTATCAATTAAAGCTGTGGCAAGAATCGTTAAACTTCCACCTTCTTCTATATTACGAGCCGCACCAAAGAAACGCTTAGGACGATGTAATGCATTCGCATCTACCCCTCCTGTTAATACCTTGCCCGATGAGGGAACGACCATATTATAGGCACGTGCTAAACGCGTAATGGAATCCAGTAAAATAATAACGTCTTGTTTATGCTCCACTAAACGTTTGGCTTTTTCGATCACCATTTCCGCTACTTGTACATGACGGGTCGCCGGTTCATCAAAAGTTGAAGAAACTACCTCTCCTTTTACCATACGTGACATTTCAGTCACTTCCTCTGGACGTTCATCAATAAGCAAAACAATAAGATAAGAATCAGGATGATTTGTTGCAATACTTTGGGCTATATTTTGCAACATCATAGTCTTACCTGCTTTAGGCGGTGCAATAATAAGACCCCGTTGCCCTTTACCTAAAGGTGCAACAATATCAATTATCCGCGCGGTAATATCCTCCGTACTACCATTACCACGCTCCATTCGCATACGTTCATCAGGATGTAAGGGGGTTAAGTTTTCAAATAAAATTTTATTGCGCGCATTATCTGGGGCTTCTAAATTAATTAAATCCACTTTTAACAAGGCAAAATAACGTTCATTATCACGGGGGGTACGTATTTTTCCTGAAATCGTATCACCTGTACGCAAACCAAAACGACGAATTTGACTAGGAGATACATAAATATCATCAGCTCCTGCAACATAGTTGCTGCCTGCTGAACGTAAAAAACCAAAGCCATCTTGAAGAATTTCTAAGGTACCATCACCATAAATATCTTCCCCCTTTTTTGCTAATACCTTGAGGATCGCAAAGATAACATCTTGTTTCCGAGCGCGTGACATTCCTTTCACACCAGATTCTTTAGCAATTTCTAATATTTGTGAAGGAGATTTATTCTTTAATTCAGTAAGATTCATTGAGTTGGGACGCAGTTGCATTTTTAAAGAGAGATAAGCAGTAATAAGAAAAATTCAACGATAGGATTTTTATATTAGCAGTGTTTTGATAATTCATTGCCAGAAATGACGAAATGAACACGTTCATTGAACGTTCTAGGTCTGTGATTGGGTCTAACGATAGCATGTGATTTTGTATTAGTCCAGCAGATGCTAACACTAGAATCCGTGGTATTTTTCCGACAATAAAAATTGACAGATAATATGACTTACCTGCCAGTAGTCTTTCATCTAAAATAGCAGAAAACTAAATATTTTGATCCAAAAAAGCCATAAGTTGAGATTTATTTAAAGCCCCTACTTTAGTCGCTTCTACGTCACCATTTTTAAATAGCATCAACGTTGGAATACCACGAATACCATATTTCGGTGGCGTAATATTATTATCATCAATATTTAACTTAGCAATCACGACTTTATCAGCGTACTCTGTTGCAATTTCTTCCAAAATAGGTGCTATTGACTTACAAGGACCACACCATTCTGCCCAATAATCAACTAAAACAGGCAGACTATTATTTAAAACCTCTTTTTCAAATGAACTATCACTTAAATGAACTATACTCACTTCAATTTTTCTCCTTAATCTATCAGGTATAAACTCATTCCAAGTATTGCGGTTGTAACGCATAATTCAAGCACTATTTTGTAATTTCTTCACTATGACTAAAAAACATTCTCCTTCAAGACCTTATTGGGAACTTACTGTTCTAAGCTCAGGTCATTAATTATTAAAGACAATAACTTAATTATTAAAAAAACCTCTAAAGAGAGCGCAATTATGCAACTATTTAAAAAAATCGGCTTATCATTAGGGAGTGTCTTATTACTATTAGGACAATCAGTTTATGCAATGCCCAAAGCCCTCACTGCAAACTATACCGTATACAAAGGTTCAATGAATTTAGGCGATATGCATTTATCACTCCGCTACTCAGATAATCAATTTCATTATTATAAAGACACCACTGCTAAAGGGTTTGCCGCATTGATTACTAAAGCTAAAATTGTCGAAAAAATTGATGGTACATTCAAAGGGAATAAACTCACTCCCACAAAATATTATTTTCAACAATCTACTAGGAAAAGCTCTCGAATTGAAAAAACTCGCTTTATTGAAAATCAAGCACAAGGTACTTATAAGGATAAAAAGTTTAACTTGAAATTACCGCTAGGAACATTAGACAGAGCATCACTAGAGATAGCCTTAGCTAATGATATTTCCAGAAAAAATCCTCGCTTGAATTATAATGTAATGGAACGTGGCAAGCTTAAAAAATACATTTTTGCACGTCAAGGAGAAGAGAGGCTAACCACACCTGATGGTAATTATATGACAACAAAAGTCAAAGTAGTACGTTCAGGAAATAAACGTTCCACTCTGTTTTGGTTAGCAAAAGAATTAGATTATATGCCTGTAAAAATTGTGCATCGCGAAAAAAATGATGTAATTACAACCATTATAAAAAATCATCGATAAGAAAGTTAAAAACTTCCAAGTAATAAAAAAAGGTCGCGTTAAGCGACCTTTTTTATGCTTTAAATTTTTAATTACTTAATAAATAGCATTTCCTGATACTTAGGAAGTGGCCACATATCATCCGCGACTTCAACTTCAAGCGCATCCGCCGAGGCACGAACATCATCCATTGCACTTCGAATATTATTTGCACAATGTTGCATATGTGCTTCAATAGAATCAAAATCATGCTGAGCTAAAGCATCGATTAAGTCATCAACCGATGCCATCATAGCAGAAATTAACTCTGCTACCTTCTCAACCGTTGTAGTACTCAAATCAACACCTGTGTCTTTTGCAACCGCAATCGCAGAAGCTAAATCACCAAGATAGCGCGTAGCCGCTGGGTAAATAGAAGTTTTAGCCATATCAATCACCAACTTCGCTTCCATTTCGATAGAAAGGATATATTGCTCAGAATAAACAGCATAACGACTAGCAAGCTCCTCATTACTCAAAACACCCATATCTGAGAAGAGGTCTTTAACGTAGTCCTCATCTAAGACAGGCAGTGCATCAGCAGTGGTTGGAAGATTTTTTAGTCCACGCTCATCAACCGCTTCTTTATGCCATTCAGCTGAATATCCGTCACCACCAAATACTGCCTGACCATGTTTGTTTATTAATTTTTGTAATACAGCAACCACAGCTTCTTCTTGAGAACCATTTTTAAGAGCTTCCTCTAGTTCAACAGCAATCCAATTCAAAGAATCAGCAAGCATTGTGTTCATTGCAATAAGCGGCCCTGCGACCGATTGTGCAGAACCCACTGCACGGAACTCAAAACGATTGCCTGTAAAAGCAAAAGGAGAAGTACGGTTACGATCACCTGGATCTTTAGCAAAATTAAGAATCTGTGCAAGCCCCAGATCCATAATTCCACCACCTTCAGAGCCTGTTAATTTACCTTCTTTGATATCATTAAATATTTTCTCTAGCTGGTCACCTAAATAAACAGACAAAATCGCAGGAGGCGCTTCATTTGCCCCTAAACGATGATCATTACCTGCTGATGCAATAACAGCACGTAATAAAGGACCAAATTTATGCACACCACGAATAACTGCACCACAAAATAGTAAGAAATTAAGATTATCATGCGGCGTATTACCTGGATCAAGCAAATTACCTTGCGTTGAGTTACCCACTGACCAGTTCACATGCTTACCCGAACCATTAATACCAGCAAAAGGCTTTTCATGCAGTAGACATATAAAACCATGTTTTTTAGCTGTAGATTTTAAAACCGTCATTAATAATTGCTGATGATCGGCAGCGACATTAGCCGCTTCATAATACGGTGCAATTTCAAATTGCCCTGGTGCAACCTCATTATGATGTGTCTTCGCTGGAATACCCAATTTATACAAAATATCCTCAACATCCTGCATAAAAACCTGTACACGAGCAGGAATAGCACCAAAATAATGGTCATCAAACTCTTGACCTTTTGCAGACGGCGCTCCAAATAAGGTGCGACCTGCAAGTAATAAATCAGGTCGCATTGCAGCGAAGTTTTCATCAACAAGGAAATATTCCTGTTCCGCACCACAACTTGAGTTCAAAGTACTGATTTCTTTCTCACCCATTAACTTCAACACTTTTTGTGCTGCTTCATTCATCGCTGCATTAGAACGTAATAAAGGGATTTTTTTATCCAGCGCTTCGCCCGTCCAAGACAAGAATACACTTGGAATCATCAAAGTTGGACCATTCGCTGTCTGCATTAAATAAGCAGGACTCGTAGGATCCCAAGCTGTATGTCCGCGTGCTGCGTTAGTGGCACGAAGACCACCATTTGGAAAAGAAGAACCATCAGGCTCGCCTTTTATTAATAAGCTACCTGTAAATTCAGTAATAGCATTCCCTTCAGGATTCGTAACGATAAAACCGTCATGCTTTTCGGCTGTCGCATTCGTCATTGGATAGAAAATATGTGAAAAAAACTTAGCACCTTTTGCTATTGCCCAATCTTTCATGGCCGCTGCAACTACATCGGCAATCGCAGGATCTAAAGCCTCGCCCGTTGCTATCGTTTTTTTCATCCCTTTAAAGGCTTTTTTGGAGAGAAGCTCTTCCATTTTAGCAAGGTTAAATACATCTTCAGCCCAGATTTTTTTTAATTTCTTCGGCATTTTAACGGGGGTATCTTCACGATTTGTGATTTGATAAATCGCTTGTAGACGAGACTCATTTCCACTCATTTTCTCTTTCCTTTTGGTATTTAAAGATAACTAATCAGATAATTAGGAGTATTAGCTAATTACCAGCAAAAAACATGCCAGTATATATATA
>WGBH01000512.1 GCA_015494435.1 Thiotrichaceae bacterium
ATGTGTATAAGAGACAGCTATTATACTAGCTGGAATTTTATCTATTTTTATAGTGCTACCGCATGTATCCCTAAAAAAACAACCCTCCATTGATACTCCTAGCCCTTTTAAACTATTTAAAGACTCAATCCCGCTTGCTCCTATCTCCTACTCTGCATTTCTTATGCTTTGGGTTGATACGCTAATGGTCGGCTATTATCTACAAAATGAGGCCGTTGCTCTTTATAATGTAGCGGCTAAAATATCCTTTATTAGCCTGTTCTTTCTTGGCGCATTGGATGCCACTATTTACCCGCGTCTGCTATCCATCTTTCATCATAAAAAAGAAAAACTACACACTTTTTTCTGGCAATCCACTCTTTTAGTGATTGCACTCCTCTTTGTAGTCACTTTATTGATGTTAGCATTAGCTTACTGGCTATTATTTATTTTTGGTGATCAATACGTTGGTGCTAAAACGACCCTTATTATTTTGCTATTTGCTCAATTTTTTCGCGCCACCAGCCTAACCTTCTCTTTTATGTTTATAATCCGCGATAAAGTGCGTTATTTAAATACCGTCTTGCTTCTCGCTTTAGTCGTCGATCTTATTTGCAATATCCTACTTGTACCAAAATACGGTATTGAAGGAGCCGCCATATCAACGCTTACTACCAATGTCTTTTTAAGTATCGCCATTGTTATTTTATTCCTATCTCACAAGCTCTTATCAATCACAGAAAAAACAAAGGTCACATAATGTTTAAAGTACTAGGAATTCTGTTTGTTATTTCAATTTTTATTCCTGTTGAATTTCACTATCTGGTAGGTTCTTTGCGGATTGAAGCCTATCGCGTGGTGTTAGGCGTTGCGTTGCTGTATTCCTTATTAAATATCAAGGATCTTCTGAAAAAAGCTGATTTAATTGATATATTATTATTTATTTTCATTATTTTGGCTTCTGTCAGTCTGATCTACAATCATGGTCTTCAAAAAGGAATTGAATCATCAGGTATTTTAACCATAGAAATATTAGGGGCTTTTTATTTGGCGCGAGGTTTTATTACCACGCCTAAACGCTACTATCAAATCAATATGCTCTTTGCCACTATACTGGCATTATTAGTCATTGTTTCTATCTATGAAGCCTTAGCACATCATCGTATTTTGCATGAATGGGCAAAAAATATAACAGGGCATGACTCACTCAATTGGAAACTTTATACCCATTACTATATCCGCTTCGATATTATGCGTACCACCAACTTATTCGCTCATCCGATATTATATGGAACAATTGGTGCCATCTTCTTCCCCTTTATTGTTTTACTGTTATTGTATCGTTATAAATTCAGCAATCTACTTAAAACATTAGCACTTTTAATTGGAATGATTTCCACTTTATCTTCAGCCCCCCTACTCTCAGTCGTCTTTCAAGGCATGACAGCAATATTGGCACAATACTGGATGGGGGCTAAACGTCTATGGATGGCAGTGGCATTTTTTGGTATCTCTGCCTTTTTACTGATTGAAGCGATGTCTAATCGTGGCTTCTTTGCTATTCTTATTTCCTATCTAACGTTTAATCCTGTCACTGGCTACTATCGAATGTTGCAATGGCAATATTCAATGGATGATATTGCCGCAAATCCTGTGTTTGGTATCGGTCTACATGACTGGTCCCGCCCAGAATGGATGAATTCCAGTATTGATAGTTTCTGGCTCTTAATGACCATGCAACACGGTCTATTTGCGGGATTCATTTTACTGTTTTGCTCTCTCTACGCTGTTTTTCATATACTCAACGATTTGCATAAACATCATCCCGCTACACGCTGGATGGTAAAATCTTGGATATTAGCCTTTATGTCACTGATTCTTATTGGTTTTACAGTTGACTATTTTGGTAAAATACAACCCTTATTCTTCTTCGTGCTAGGCTCCATTGGTTGGGCAAAGTATTATCCTGAGTTTAATCAATCCGTGCAAAAACTGATAAGAAAAAAAGCACGACGAAAAGCTCCTCAATCATCACTGTGACGGTAAAAAACTATGCGACTACGTTTTGTCAATCAAAGAATGTTTATGTTCCTCGTGGGTGTACGCAATACTATCCTACGTGCTAGAACATGGTATTTTCGCACTATTTATGGAATGAATCTTGCCAAAGATGTGCGTATTTCCTTTAAAGCAAGACTAGATAAGACCAATCCTAAAGGCTTAACTATCGGTGAAAAAACAATGGTGACTTTTGATGCTATTGTGCTTTCACACGATTTTGCCAGCCGCAAACATGACTCTAAAACAGTGATTGGAACTCATTGTTTTATTGGCTGCGGTTCTATTATTCTTCCTGATATCACCATCGGCGATCATGTCATTGTAGCGGCAGGAAGTGTAGTAACAAAAGACGTACCTTCTCATTGTATTGTTGCAGGAAACCCTGCCAAAATCCTCAAAACTGGTATTCAAACGATTGATTATGGGATGCTCGCAAAGTGACAAAATTAGCGAATAAACAGCTCGATATTATTATTGTTTCCTACAATACTGCCGAATATACAAAACGAGCGATCCAATCCGTTTATGATCAAACCAAAGCAACAGATTTTAATATTATTGTAGTGGACAATAATTCACCCGATAATTCTGTGGATGTCATTCGTGATAATTTTTCTGATGTTATTTTAATTGAATCAAAACAAAATCTAGGCTTTGCAGGAGGTGTCAATCTTGGAGCAAAAGCGGCTAATTCCGACTATATTCTGTTACTAAACCCAGACACCATTATTCTTGAAGCTGCAATTGATAAAATAATGCACTTCGCACAAGAAAAACCAGAGGCTGGAATTTGGGGAGGGATTACACTAAATAATGACTTATCCTTAAATCCTAATAATGCAAGGGCAAGATTATCTTTTCAAACCCTCTTATTTAGCGCATTAGGTTTAAGTAAACTTTTTCGTTCAAGCTGTTTTTTTAATCATGATAATTATGGTTGTTGGGATCGGAACAGTATTCGCAAAGTTGATGTGATCACTGGCTGTTTTTTTCTTACCACAAGAAAACTCTGGAAACAATTAAATGGACTTGATGATACTTTCTTTATGTACGCTGAAGAAGCCGACTATTGCATTCGCGCCATAAACAAGGGAAAGCAACCGATTGTCAGCCCAAATGCACGTATTATCCATCATGGTGGAGTCAGTGAAGCCAATTTCTCAGGAAAAATGATTAAACTTCTAAAAGGTAAAGCAGAGCTTATTAATAAACACACGCCACGCTGGAAACAATTTTTATTTAAAAATTTGTTATTAATACATGTAATTAATAAAGTTTTGTCTTACAATGTACAGGTGTTGTTAAAAAGAGACAAAAAAAGTCTCCTAATAGAATGGGAAACTATCTTACGACAACGTCACTCTTGGTTAAAAGGATATCGTTAATTATGGCTACTGTTATTGTACCCGCACATAATGAAGCTGGGGTTATTGAAAATTGCCTCAACAGCATTATCAAACAAAAAGGTGTTGATCATCTAATTGTCGCATGCAATGGCTGTACCGATAACACCGCTGAAATTGTTAAACAGAAATTTCCTTCCGCTATTTGTCTGGATTTAAAAAAACCGTCAAAAGTGAATGCCCTCAATGAAGCCGAAATTGCGGCAAAAGAAATTGGCATAAACTATCCTGTTTTTTATATCGACGCAGATACTCAGCTTAGCGACAATTGTATTAGTCAGATCACTCAAAAATTAGAAAACAGCAATGTCTTATTAGCAGCTCCTACTCCTATTATTGACACGTCTAAATCCTCTTGGTTAGTCAAAAAATACTACCAAATATGGGTTAATTTACCTTATATAAAAGAGGGAGTGATCGCAACTTGCAGTTATATTATCACTCAACAAGGGCGACAACGTTTTAAAAAATTCCCTGATATTATCAATGATGACGGCTATGTCCGTTGTCATTTTAAGAACAGTGAAATATCAAATATTGAAGGGACTGAAATCTATATTCAAGCACCCAGAGATATTATGTCACTGATCAAAATTAAGACGCGGGCACGTCTAGGTAATATGGAATTATCTCGCACTCAACAATGCCCAATTAAAGAAGCTAAAAATTATGGCAATGTAATGCTATCAAGATTACTCAGCCGAAATTTTATTCCCGCTTCTTTTTATATTGTCATTGCTTTGATTATACGCGTGCGTTCCACACTGCAATTAAAGCAACTGAAAAATTATAAATGGGAAAAAGATTTATCCTCAAGGTAACAAGATGTGAACAATTCTACCATCAAAAAAATAGTGCCATTGGTTAGTTCCTTTCTGTAAAAGGAACAAGCATTGATTATTGTTACTGTCATTATTAACTGAAGATATACGAGAGAAATCAAGTGGAAGATAAGAGAATTAGTTCGGAATTAATTTATCGTAGTACAGATAACCTGACCATTTTATTTGTTCTTTCTTTGGGCGTTTTTTATACTAAATTTTACTATTTAAACAGTTATATTATTGCTGGTTTATGTGCCGTTATTTTATTTGGTATTATTAGCCGATTTACTGAAATATACACCTCATGGAGCGCTCGCCCTCTACGCGATGAAGCCATTAGAGTCATTATCACATGGATATTAACCTTTTTATCCCTCGTGTTTATTGCTTTCATTACTAAAACCAGTGAGCAATTTTCACGAATTGTATTAATATCTTGGTCCATTTCCACACCTATCTTTATTATTCTAGCCCGTTATGGCTTGCGTAAAATATTTTCACACCTTAAACGTATTGGACTAAATAATCGCACCGTTGCTATTGTCGGCATGACAGAAAATGGCTTAAGATTTGCACGCGATTTAGAAGGAAAACCAGAGTATGGCTATCATGTTGCAGGCTTTTATGATCAAAAAGTAAATGGTGAACCGCCTAAGAATGCAAACCTTAATTCGTACCAATATTTAGGTGATTTTGATGATCTTATTGAATCTGCCTGCAAAGGTGAATGGGATCAGATATATTTTGCTCTCCCTGTCGAAGCAAAAAGTAAAATGCTAAAACTACTAGAAGCACTCTCCGACACAGCGACTCCAATCCGCCTTCTACCCGATTACTTCACCACAAACCTACTACAAAGTAAATTTATGGAAATCGCAGACACCCCTGTTTTATGTATTTATGACTCACCTTTCTCCGCAGATCATGCCTTCCTTAAACGTACTGAAGATGTTCTCATTAGCAGTATTATTTTAATCCTTATCTCTCCTATTATGCTCGCCATTGCCTTAACAGTTAAACTCACCTCTAAAGGACCTATTATCTTTAAACAAACGCGCTACGGTCTAAATGGGGAGAAAATAAAAGTATGGAAATTCCGTAGTATGACGGTCTGCGAAGACGGTGATAAAGTAACACAAGCCTCCAAAAATGATACTCGCTTTACCTCTGTAGGACAATTTTTGCGTAAAACCTCATTAGATGAACTACCTCAATTCATTAATGTTATCCAAGGTCATATGTCGATTGTAGGACCACGCCCTCATGCGGTTGCTCATAATGAACAATATCGTTCACGTATTCCTGGTTATATGTTGCGCCATCTTGTTAAACCAGGTATTACAGGTTGGGCGCAAATCAATGGCTGGCGTGGTGAAACAAATACCATTTATAAGATGGAAAAACGAGTTGAGTTTGACTTAGAATATATGCGTGAATGGACATTATGGCTTGATATTAAAATTATTTTTCTCACCATTTTTCGTGGCTTTATTGATAAAAATGCCTACTAATGCAACTTGATCAAATAACATTTACACGCTTTATTGCGGCCCTATCAGTTGTCTTTTTTCATTATGGTATGAATGTTTTCCCTGCAAACATCCCTTACTTGCATGAAGTCATCACCGCAGGCCCTATAGCTGTTAATTATTTCTATATATTGTCAGGCTTTATTATGGCTATCGCCTATTATCATCCACAACATCATGGACAATCACGAAATAATTTTAATCAATGGAAATATTGGTTAGCCCGTTTTGCACGCATCTACCCTGTTTACCTGCTTGCTCTATTACTGATTCTTCTAGCAAAATATCAAACACTTGGTGATGACCCACTGACTCTGCCCTTACATTTAACTATGCTTCAAGCATGGATACCTAGCTATCCCATTACCTTAAATACACCTGGTTGGTCACTCTCTGTTGAAGCCTTCTTTTATCTATGTTTCCCTTTTTTACTTCTGAGTATTTACAAACATGGAACACATCGATTAATTATTTTTGGCGTATTGCTTTGGTTTGTCACTCAAATAACTGTATTAGGTCTGCATAATAGTGATGACTATATTCCCAAATCGCTATTACATGATTTTCTTTTTTATAACCCATTGATGCATTTAAATGCCTTTATAGTCGGTTTTTTAACAGGAGTTTTCTTTAAAAACAAGCCTTTAAAAGCACTCAAATACAATTCTCTGTGGCTATTGACCTCAATCGCACTGATTGTACTGTTGCTAATGTACAAACCTAGCATAGAAAGTCTTCTTAGTATTAAGATCGCTTATACTAACGGCTTAATCGCCCCTGCATTTTTGCTATTTATTGTATTGCTATCCCAACAAACGGGTTCAATCACTTCGATATTAAGTAATAAATGGCTAGTATTATTAGGAGAAGCGAGTTTCTCACTGTATATTTTACAAAAACCTTTGCATGGAATGTATGACAAACTGATAGCAAATAAAATAAGCTTATCAAATGAATTACATTTTTATATTTTCTTAATATTGCTTATTATTACATCAATTTTATCTTATAAGTTTTTTGAAACTCCCATGAGAAAATTTATTAATAACTGCTATAGATCATGAATTTTTTAAGAAGAAGGCTTTCATTAAGAGGATTTCCTGCTCTGTATTATTGTTAATGGCTATACCAACGTACAAAGCCTTGTTTTGCACCAACTACATTACGCTGAATACTAGATTGTTACTGTTTTTATTTTTTGCTACCATCCACCCGCTAAAAGCGTAGCTTATAATAATTGAAACAGCTTTATGATTAACATTATCACTCAAACTATATGGAACATATGAGCTCAGAAAACACCCAAAGGCTTCCTGCCAATATTGTAAGTGAACGCAATCAGTCTCGTCTGGTTATCCCATCCAATGAAATCTACCCAGAGGAAATCCTTGAACCCCGATCAGGATTAAATCTACGTGAATTTATCAAAACATTAAGTCGGCATAAAATGCTGTTAGCAAGCTTTACTCTTGCGACACTATTGCTTGCACTTATTATCACCTTGTTGATGGATCCCATCTATAGGGCTAGTTCTACTGTTCAAATACAACGAAATGCAAAAAAAGTTGTTAATGTTGGTAATATGTTAAACACAGTGGAATCACGTAGCGATAAAGATTTTTATGAAACACAAAGGCAACTGATTCAAACTAAAACATTAGCCCGTCGTGTTATTAATCAGCTGAATCTAGAACATACCGCTTCATCTGTAGGTATTATATCCCAGTTTAAATCAATGCTTGGATTTCAGAGTGACACCAATAATCCAAGCGCTATTGAAACAGCATTTCTTGAAGGTTTAAGTGTCACCCCTGTCAGTAATTCACAATTGATACAGATTAATTATGAATCAAAGGATCCTCAACTAGCAGCTGATATTACCAATGCAGTTACAAAGACCTTTGTACGCATGAATCTAGAACGGCGCTTTGATACTGCCTCTTACTCAAAAGAATTTTTAACCAGCAGTTTAGAGAAAACCAAACAAAATCTCGAAAAATCAGAGCGATTACTGAATGAATATGCAACCAAATACAATATCATTCAAACTCCTGATGGAGAGGATAGCAATACCCACTCTTTAAAGAAAATGGCAGAGGAACTCGTCACCGCAGGGAAAGAACGTATTGAAGCAGAATCAGCTTATTTACAATCCAAACAGAGTTCTAATGATAAAAATTCTACCTCAGTCCGTATACTCAACGACCCTTATATACAGTCTTTAAAGAAAACCGTCGCTAGACTTGAGGCGAATTCACAAGAAATCCTAAAAAAATATTCTCCCCACTCAGCAAAAGCAAAGCGTATTAAAAAACAAATTGATGAAGTTCGCTCACAAATTAATATCGAAGCCTATGCCATAAAAAGTGCTTTAAAATCAGAGTTCTCAGCGGCACAACAAAAAGAGAATATGATCAGGAAGCAACTTGAACTATTAAAGAAAGAAACCTTGGAACTACAAGGCAAAAGCATTAAATACAATACGCTTCTACGCGACGTAAAATCTAATCGTGACCTGTATAAAGACTTGTTAGCGCAATTAAAGAAGGTCAGTATTGCAGGCAATGCAGACAATAATAATATTTCTATTATTGATAAAGCAGGCGTTCCTTATAAAAAATACAAACCTAATTTTAAAACCAATCTAATTTTTGGCGCTTTATTAGGTTTATTGCTTGGCATGGGAGCTGCCTTCCTGCGTGAGTTTATGGACGATAGTGTTAAAAACCCAGATGAGCTAGAAAGACTCACAGGATTGCCTGTTTTAGGTATGCTACCTGCATTGAAATCATTGAGTCCCCGCTCTATTGCATTACAAACCTACCATGAACCAAAGTCTCCCCTAGCTGAAGCGATTCGCTCACTAAGAACCAGCCTAAGATTTTCAACCCGAGAAGGCGCCTCTAAAAGTACTTTTATTACCAGTTCAGCAGCAGGTGAAGGTAAAAGTAGTATCTCTTTAAACTTAGCCACCGCTTATGCGCAAGCAGGTAATAAGGTATTAATTATTGATGCGGACTTACGCAATCCAACCTTACATAAATTATTCAAGCTAAAAAACTATGAGGGCTTAACAAATTATCTTGCAGGCGGTGGTTTTAGCAGTGATATTAGCCAACCCACTATGATTAAAAATTTGTACACAATTACTTCCGGCCCCATTCCTCCTGACCCTGTTGAACTGTTATCAGGTCAACGCATGGGCACACTACTAAGTAATGCTTCTGCTGATTTTGATTATATTATTATTGATGGACCACCCGTTCTTGGATTAGCAGACGCATTAGTTCTTGCAGGACTATGCGATGCAACTATTCTAGCCATAGAAGCAGGAAAAACCCGCAAAGTAACCTTGATGAAAAGTCTAAAACGATTAGAAAGAGCACATAGTAATATTGTTGGACTATTGTTTACTCGTGTCGATCGATCGATCGATTCAGATTACCATGAAGACTACTATTATCCTTATTCTGAAGAAAAAGATAATACAAAAAGTGCAGATAGCCCTGTTGTAGTTCAGCTAAAGTTACATAAAAAAGCTTAATTTTCCCCCTGATTCATGTAAAATAATGGCGTGAAATCAGAAGCTATACGATGTGCTATTAAATTATATTTCGAGCCAACCTTGCTGGCTCGCTTTAGCGACCCCTTCCGTCAATTACCACGCGGTATAACGGAATTACTGCGCTTAGTATCTTCAGATAAGGCATTAAAAAAAATATCTGCTCTTAATCATCTTCATGCTGATCTTTTTAGAACAATACTTATTAACTATATTGAAATTGTTTTACTTCGAGAAGAAAATTCTGATTTAAGAAAATTAGGACTGACTCATAAATCAGACCTAGCACAATGTAAACTACACTATAAACTGTTGATGAATATCTTTCATCCTGACAAAGCTCAGCATAAAACAAATCCCCATTATTACACTCAATTTATAACCCGAGCTTATAAAAATATTAAAAATAACCCCCAGTCCTTTAATGTTACTAAAACTTCACTTCTGCATAGAGCATCGACAATACAAAAGCATAGTAACGCTCAATTAAACAGCAACAAAACACGTTCTAAATTAAGAAAAGCTAATACTGTTATAAAAAAATACCTTACAAAATCAACTTTAAGCCTTTTTTTACTTACTATTTTTACAACAATCTTCCTTTTGCTTAATTCTCATCCACCACAGTTTACTATCAAAAAAACGGCATCTATTG
>WGBH01000513.1 GCA_015494435.1 Thiotrichaceae bacterium
AGTAAAACCCGTGGTGTCGCTTTTAAACGTGATCCAAGATGTAAACGTTGCCCCCGTAAAATAATTTGATCATTTTCATCAATTGCTTGCCCTGTGGTTGCTTTAACACCATTCACTAAAATCTCGCCTGCTGCCACCCAGCGCTCAATTTCTCTACGTGAGCCATAGCCTGCACGGGATAATATTTTTTGAATTCGTTCTGCCATTATTTATTACTTCTTTTTTTAAATATTTGTCGATATTGATGTACTAAATTTCGAGCGGGTAACGTTCAATATTACTGCCCAACAATAAGCCAGCGATAGATGCCAAGGGAGTTGATACCAATAAAGATCACATTTTGTAATGCAATCGCATAAGCACCACTGTACCAACCCCATAAGGTTAAAATCAAACTAGAGATCAAATAAAGCACAAATGCCCAAGGACTGATGGAGATATTAAGTGCCAATATAACCGCTGCTACAACCGCAATCATAGCACCGCCCCATTCCATTAATTTTAATAAAAAACTAGACTTATAAGCGCTTACAGAGGGGGATTGTTTCATAAAATAAATTAATTTTTTACAAGCTTTAATGTTAAGGGAAAATCCATCACTAATTTTGAATGCGCCAATTGTCCTTGACAATCATAAAAACTCATTACACCCTCTGCATCGCAAAGCCAAAATTCTTCAGCACCTTGGGTAAAATAAAGCACTTTTTTATGTTCCATTTCAATCAGGGTATCGCTTGGTGATAACACTTCGATACAGAGTAATGGAGCAACTGATGATGCAATATGATCTGCAACTAATAGGATTTGCTCCTCTGTCAATAAGGCAACATCCGCAACTTTCACGCCCTCTTGCGTTGTAACAGGAAACTCAGGCACAACCAATCCCTTTATCTTACAATGATTTAATAACTCAATAATTTTACCTTGAAAAAGAACATGTTTAACACTTGCGAGACTCATAATAATCTGACCTTGATGATTCAGTTCTATTTTATACGGTAAATTTTGAAGCTCTGAGCTTTCACAAACTTGTTGCCAATTCATTATGCCTCCCTTTTTCATTTTGATGCCTTTCAGTGTACATTAAGCCATAGTTAAGTTGAAGAATAGTTTAAACTCTAATCCCTTAATTCAAACTCAATAAAAGACGCATTTTATGACCAATAGCATTACTCAATTTTTTCTATCAGGAAATTTTCAATACCGTATTTATGATTTAGGGCGAAAATTAACCTTATTACCTAACTCTCTCTTCCAACGTATTGAAGCGCAAGAAGTGCTTTATCCTTATCCCTTTCAACAAAAAGCATGGCTCGCCTTTTTATTTTGGTCAAAGGCGGATAAGACGAAAGCCACAATCTGGTTTTTACAGTTTCCTATTGATGAGCTAGGTTATTTAAAACAAGCCTCTCGTGATGCCTTTTTACAAGAGTTACTAGTGCATGTCAGTACTAATTTGCAAGCCCAGCAATCTGGTGTAAAAATGCAAGATTCACTCAAAGAAAGTGCCTTTGCTTTTAAGCCACGCCAAGATCGTTTAGCCATTTTTCATGCCTTTGCTACACTTGAATTAAAGCAACAAGCATCTAAATACTACCAGCCCGCCCGAATATATTTACAAGGAAAAACAGGCTATGAGCAATGGCAATCCTTAGGTTTACAAGGGATTGCTGATATTATTGCTCGTTTGCATTTAGATGATAATGAACATCTACTTAGTACTGCACTACCTCAATTACCCACTATTCCCTTAATCAACTTTGCAGAAAATTTAGAACATAATAGCATTGGTGTTGAGTTAAGTTTTATACTTCATCAACGTTTACAACAAGCACTTGAAACAGAAAATACCAATAGCCAACTGATTGCAGCATTAATCCGTGCCATCTCTAATAGCTATGATAAAAGCATTCGCCAACAAATTATTCTGCAACTATTACAAACAGATTCGGCAAAAAACATTGAGGTCATCGCTGCCATTGCAAGTCGTGCATGGCAAGATATTACTACCAAAGCATTACTCCCCTTATTTCTACAAGTACTTTCCTATCAACAGCAAGATGCATTTAATATTATTCTTGTTGATCTTATGGGAATACCAAAAATGAGAGAGCCTATCTTAAAATCACTCAGAGCCCCTGAACGTTCCGCTTTATTATCAAAACGAATTGGTGGATTTTTAGGAGGATTTGCGAAACAACAAACAACACACTAAGGAATTTGAATGATTTCACCATATACCTCTTTTATTTTTTCCAGAACCTATCTTTTTTTGTTTATTCATTATACAATCCAGCCCGCTATTTTAGTTTGAGAAACCAATACCTTCAGACTAAGGCAACTGCAAACGTCCATTTCCTTTCAGTAGCCTAAGCTTTCATAGTAAAAATAAAGGTAATGTTAGGGTAGATTGGTTTAATTTTAGGGGAGAAATTGGGGTTTTATGAGAGTTTTAGTAATAGAAGATAACCGTGAGATTCTGAATCAATTATCAGAAGTACTTAAAAGAGCGGGCTTTGTTGTCGATGCAGCCGAAGATGGCGAACAGGGGCTTTATTATGCAACAGAATACCCTATTGATATCGCTATAGTCGATTTAGGTCTCCCTAAAATGGATGGTATAGAAATCATTCAACATGTTCGCAAGAAAGGGCTGGATTACCCCATCTTAATTCTTACTGCAAGGGCAAATTGGCAAGATAGAGTAGAAGGACTAGAAGCAGGTGCTGATGATTATCTCGACAAACCTTATCATAAGGAAGAATTGCTCGCTCGATTGCGTGCATTATTACGACGCACTGGACGCTGGTCTCAGTCTGAATTTAGCTGTGGAGCAATCCGTCTCAACACTTCTGAACAGCGCGTTTATCTTAATGATAAGGAAGTTAATCTCACCGCTTTTGAATATAAAGTACTTCAACATCTTATGCTTCATGCAGGTGACGTTATTTCAAAAACTGAGCTAACAGAAAGCATGTATGACGAAGAATCAGACCGTGATAGTAATGTTATCGAAGTTTTTATTCGGCGACTTCGTATGAAATTAGACCCAGAGGGTACACTCGCTCCTATAGAGACTCTTAGAGGACGTGGATACCGGTTCACCCTTGCAAGAAATAGTTAAGGGTGAAAAAGCATTAGCAATATGTCGTTGCGATTAAGGGTTAAACGACATATTTTTGTATCCATGTTGAAATACTCAGGAAGTTTCAAATAATAAATTCACCTAAATCGCATAATTTTTTTTGCTTCTACTATCAGTTGAAACTTCTTTAAACTCAAGAGCAAAAATAAAATGAGTTCGAACGAAACTTTTCTCACCTCTAGAAAAAAAAATAATAATGAAACCTGTTCAGGGATAACAAAATCCTTATTTAGTAGGCAATTACTGAGTTCATTCCTGATCACTATTCTTGGCTTATCAATACTCAGTGGACTCTACTATTACTCCAAAAAACAATCTTATCTTGAAGATGTACTTACAAATTCACACGCTATCGATAATTATATTGTAGGACTATTAACCTATAATAGTAGTACGAAACGCTATTATATAGAGCCTGAATATCTTAAAAAAGCTAAAAAGCAGTTTAAAAAATATAAATTAACCCAAAATATCGACCAAAAATTCGCTTATATTATCAATGCAGATAATAATCAATTAATTTGGCACAGTCAGGCAATGGACAGTGTTAATTATAAAGATGCCAGCCAACCTCCCTATCCTCCAGAGAATCTAAATGCCTTACCTACCTTGAAATCTACAAAACAGATTAATAAAGGTAAGAATGAGCTAGAAATTCTCCCTGCAAAAAATGCAATAAGAGGCAGGAAAAATACAAAAAATCATTATTATCTTGCCTATCACAGCATTTTTTCACAAGATGGACAAAACTTTCATCTTGTTATTGCAGAATCTACCCACGAAATGGAGAAAAATAAATCTGAACTCCTCCAGCATGGTATTTTAATTCTTATTACCTCATTTCTGGTCTTTATCGCACAGTTGGTCAGTGGTTACTTAGTCATTACTCCTATCAAAAGATTTGAAAATGAAATAAAAGATATAGAATCGGGTAAACAGGAGTTTATAGAGGGTCGGTTTCCTACTGAATTATTACAAGTAAAAGGTGCAATTAATGCATTAGTTCGTGCTGAAAAAGGACAAAAAAAACGCTACCGAGAATCCCTAGATAATCTTACTCATAGCCTAAAAACACCCTTAGCGGTGCTACAAGGGTTTGCAGAAAACGATAACTCATTAACAAAAAAACAAAGTAAGACACTTATTAATGAAGTCAGTCGAATGACTGATATTATCTCCTATCAACTACGCCGAGCAACGATCAGTGACCATAACTCTAATATAAAAAGACAACGCATACGCCCTATTCTCTATCGTTTAAAAGCAACCTTTTTCAAGGTTTATCACAAATCATTTGAAATACAAATTAATGTTGATGAAAATTTAGAATGCCGTTTGAGCAAAGATGATTTAATGGAAGTTTTTGGTAATCTCATGAATAATGCCTGCCGTTTTTGTGAAAAAATAGTTTCTGTTACTGCAACACAAAATGGCGACACCATCACGATAGATATAGACGATGATGGGCTTGGTTTCCCCGATAAAAACCCATCTTCTCTCCTTAAAAGAGGCATACGTGCTGACAGCAAAACAGAAGGTCAAGGCATAGGATTGGCCGTCAGTAATGAAATTATTGAAGTAGCTGGAGGAAAGATAGAACTACTAGTCTCTCCTTATATTGGAGCACGTGTCCGATTGCATTTACCTATATAGCAATCAACCTTGGGGTAGCCTTGACAATTTACAATTAAGAAATATGCACTATCCTTTTAATTTTTCACAAATGTTTAATGTTTTTCTCTCATCTTTTTTAGTTTTTAATACAACTCTACGACAAGAAGATTTTTTCAATCCATACTTTTTCACAATAGAGTTTTTTAAAACTCTATTTGAAAGAATATCAATATTTCTACCATACTGCCTAATAGCATAAGATTTAGCAGCTAACCAAGTTGCCTTTTTAACAAAATTAATTTCTATATTATTGTCTTTCTTAGTATTTCTTCCAGAAGACTTTGCATAAACCAACGAACCTCCAATAATAAAAAAGCTCATTAATAAACTGAAACCAAAAAATTTAGACCCATAATAATCCATGACAATATCACCATAAACTAAAATGCTAGACTCTAGCCGTTATGCAAAAAACAATCAAACAAAACATTAAATTCAATAAAACTAATTAAGTTATAAATAAAACATGGAAAATTGACACAAGAATAATGCCATTTTAAGAGATTATGAATGGCGTCCCCACGGGGGTTCGAACCCCGGTTACCGCCGTGAAAGGGCGGTGTCCTAGGCCTCTAGACGATGGGGACGTAGGACTTCATAAATAAAAAGAAGAGGAAGAGTAAAATGGCGTCCCCACGGGGACTTGAACCCCGGTTACTGCCGTGAAAGGGCAGTGTCCTAACCACTAGACGATGGGGACACTGTATAAGTGTCATTTTATATCAACGCTACTTTTTACTTTCTTTCTTTTGAGCTACTTTCAACTCACTTTCTCTAGCTGAAAATATAATCACTGTTGAAAAACCAGCAAATAATATTACAAAACCAAAAGGTATGCTCATCAAAAAAGTTTTCGCTAAATCATCATTACCGCCTTGAAACATTAAACCAAAACCGAACACAAGTCCAACAACGCTAATGACCAAGCCAATATACGAAACTACCTTTCCAATAAGAGCAATCATATGATTCACAACCTTACACTTTAGTGGTGGAGCTAGGCGGGATCGAACCGCCGACCTCTGCAATGCCATTGCAGCGCTCTCCCAGCTGAGCTATAGCCCCAGTGCTAAAAGAAGCGCGCATTTTGCTTTAATAAGAGAATCCTGTCAAGCTTATTTAAAGTCTTTTTATAAAAAAATCCCCCCCCTCTTTTCAATATTTTTTCACTTAGACTATTTAATACGCATTAATACGCATTTGCCATTAGTCGGTATTAACACAGCAATAATCTATCTAAGCTATAATAACTCTTACCTAAATCCGTGAGGTTAATGCGGATTCAGCGCTTATTAAAAGCTTTAAGCACAGCAAATTCTCCATGTTAATTGCGATTATATAAAAAAATAATGCCGTTGATCAGCTAGATGCAACTTATTTAACACACATGAGTTCTGATTAGATTGCACTTAATAAAAATTATAACTACTAACAATAAAAATGATTATGTCTTATAAAATATTAGGTAAGCTAGGGCTAGCATTACTATTAATGGTACAAATGACTGTCACTATTGCGGCGGATAATAACCAATCCCCACTGGGTATTAATAGCAATGAGGTAATGGATGATGATGCGAGCGTACCCTTTGTTGATGTCTTTAGAGCCTCTGTCCCTTTTGAAGAAGCAAGACCTTGGCTTACAAAGGGAAAAGTAAAATATGATGCCGAAGGTTGGCCTACTTACATTCCTAAAAATGGTCAAGTAGGAACACGTTTTATTAATAAGCTTCCTGCGGGAACAGTTCCTGATGGCTTATACACTGTCCTTTATGACGGCAAAGGAAAACTCATCTACGGCAATGATGCAAAACTAGTGCGTCATAGCGCAGGCAAAGATATTATTTCAATCAAGGCAGGGCGTGACAAAGAATTACGTGGCACGCTTATTATAAAAGAAACAGACCCTAGCGATCATATCCGCAATATTCGCATCTTAATGCCAGGTGGTATCTGCTCTAATAACCCTTATAAACGTGTTTATAGTGCTAAAAGTTGTTCTAAGGGATATTTTCTATCCTTTGAAAAGCATTACGCCACGATCTTATTTAATCCTGATTATTTGAATTATATGAAAGACTTTAAAGTGATTCGTTTTATGAATATGGCGGGTATTACGCGTAATCCTATTACTTCATGGAGTGAACGCAACACCATAAAACAACAAACATGGGGAGGCAAACCAACGGTGAGAGGTGCACCACTTGAAATTATGGTAGAACTCGCTAATCAAACAGGCGCAGATCCGTGGTTTTGTTTACCACATAAAGCGAGTAATGACTATATCCAAAAATTTGCATCTTACGTCCATAAACATCTGCGTCCGGGGCTTAAAGTCTATATTGAATATACTAATGAAGCATGGAATACCATCTTCACTCAGGCACATTATGTGAAGGATAAAGGCGGTGAATTACGACTCGATCCTGATAGAGCTAAGGCAGGGTATAAATATTACTCCATACGCTCGGTACAAATTTTTAATATCTGGGAAAAAGTCTTTGGCGGTACTCAGCATATTGTACGTGTAATGGGAAGCTGGACGGGTTACACACGTCTGTCAGAAATGTTACTGAGCTATCGAGACGCTTATAAAAAAACCGATGCCCTCGCCATTGCGCCTTATTTTTATCCTAAATTAACAACAGTACGTCGCGCTAAATCAGTCAATGATATTTTCAAAGCGTTATACGACAAAAAAGAAATTTACTCCATTCCTGGGGTTATTAAATTAATTGCTAAACAGGCCAAAATTGCAAAAGACTATGGTGTCGATTTAATCGCTTATGAAGGAGGGCAACATTTAGTTGACTGGAACAGTCGTTCCATTCATAAGAACCCAACTAAACTACTCATCGCCGCGAATAAAGATTGGCGTATGGCAAAAGCCTATAAAGATTTTTTACGTGGATGGAAAAAAGTAGGAGGTACATTATTTGTCCATTTTTCTGCACCAAGAACATCGCAATGGTTTGGTAGCTGGGGAACAAAAGAGTACCTGACACAACCACTGAGTAAAGCACCTAAACACCGTGCCATACTACAATTTATCAAATCTAATCCGTGCTGGTGGAAAGCCTGTGCAAGCACGTACATTGCTAGAAAACCCAAACCTGTTAGCAATCCTGGCACAGGTGTCTTTGCCAAAGTAAAAAATGGTAAAAAATCAGACTATGCTAAAGTGGGATATATTGAAAAAAAATCAAAACCAGTACAAAAAACAAGCGTTGCTAAAATAAAGCCTGTACCTACACCAAAAGCAATAGTAATAGCAAGGGCGGGGACTAAAGAAAATACGACAGCGAAAGAAAATAAAGCAGTCATTACAGCAAAGCCCATAGAAACTGATACCGCCCCTATGGCTATGACAATGCAAGCAAAACCTATCTTTCAACCCGATGCCATTATCAAGCATACTACACAACCGAATCAATGGAATTACCAGTCAGTTATAAAACTAACCCATCTCATCGGAGGTACCCTAGAAAGTAACAAAGATTTAAGTGCTGTATGGCAAGCCAAATGGGATCAACAATTTCTATATATTAGAGTTGATACACTGGATGATTTTTATGTGCGCGACTCTTCTGTACCTTGGGGAGATGACTCTATCGAAATTCTCATAGATGCCGATGGTAGTCGCAATGCATCTTTTGATGGCAAAAATGATTTCCATCTTATTTTTCGTTGGAAAGATCAAAAAGTTGGTTTAAGCAGTAATTCAGCAGGACAAGGGGATATGGGAATCCAACAAACAATGACCCGTTCCAATCATGGCATGGTCTTAGAAACGGCTATACCTTGGCAAGCATTAGGCGTTCATCCAGCGGAAGGGCATCAAATAGGGATTGATATACAAGTAAACGATGATGATAATGGCAATAAACGTGATAGTAAACTTGCATGGCATGCTAAAAGTGATGACGCATGGAAAAATCCACAACAATTTGGTCGTTTAGTACTAGTACAGTAAATAGCAATTACAACCAACAACTTGATGATCTAAATCCTTGGTAACGCGTTATCATTTTTCACCATAGCACTACTATGGCTCGTTATAATTCCTTGTTCTCAGGAATTAATCCTCACCAGAATTATTGATCGTAATTACTGTTCGCTGTACTAGAAATATAATTTAAATAATATTAGCTAACTGTTTTACTTGAAACCTCTACTATTGAATTAGATAATCTCGCTCTCAGCACTTTAGCGTCTAAAATGCTGGAAATCATATATTCTAGCTACGGACAGTTTTAATGCGTATATCCAAAGGATTACCTCTACTTATTTCTCTTATCTCCGCCATTAGTATTGGGTTATTGCTCTACCTTCTCTCTCAACCTAAACCTGTTCCTATACCAACACAGTCAGAACTACAAACAATAAAAAAAAGCCATAGTGATGAAATACTCGGCATTAATACCAATGAAATAAGAGAAGACACGTCTAGTATTCCTTTTATTGATCTCTTTAAAGCCTCTATTCCTTTTGATCAAACCTACCCTTGGTTAAGCAAAAAAGGGGTTGAATATGACCAAAACGGCTGGCCTAAAAATTTACATGGCGGTGTTGCTGGTACAAAATTTCTTAATCGACTTCCCACAGGCACCGTACCCGATGGCTTTTATACCGTGCTTTATGAAGGACAGGGAAAAATTCATTATGGTAACGATGCCTCAATCGTTGTACATCGCCCAGGAAAGGATATTATTGAAATTAAAGCAGGAAAAGATAATATTCTTAATGCTTCACTCGTTATCCAGCAAAGTGATCCTAAAAATTATATCCGTAATATTCATATTTTAATGGCAGGAGGCATCTGTAAAAATGCCCCCTATCAACATGTTAAAACCCCAACAGACTGCCCAAAAGATAACTACCTATCTTTTGAAAAGCATTACAAAACAATTCTCTTCAATCCTTATTATCTAGACTTTATGCGCCATTTTAAAGTGGTGCGTTTTATGAATATGTCAGGAATGACCCGTAATCCCATCGAAAACTGGGCTGATCGCAATAAACTAGAAAAAGCAACATGGGGCGGCAAACCAAAATCACGCGGTGCTCCTTTAGAAATCATGGTAGAACTTGCTAATCGCCTTAACGCAAACCCTTGGTTTTCTCTTCCCTATAAAGCTAATGATGACTATATTCGACACTTTGCTCGTTATGTTAATCAAAATTTAAACCCTAACCTCAAAGTTTATATTGAATACAGTAATGAAACATGGAATCCAATTTTTATACATCATCAATATGCCATTGATATGGGGTTAAAACAAAACCTTGATAGCGATGCAAACAAAGCAGGTCAAAAATATTACTCTAAACACAGTGTTGAAATTTTTAAAATATGGGAACAAGAATTTAAAGGCACAAAACGTTTAATTCGCACCATGGCAGGGTGGTCAAGTAATCCACGCCTATCCAGTTTCCTTTTGTCTTATCATGATGCTTACAAACAAACCGACGCATTTGCCATAGCACCTTATTTTACCACCTCACTAAAAAAAATGCGTCAAGCTAAAAATACGGATGATATTTTTGCTGCCCTCACTAATAAATACGAAAAAAAAGGCTTAGCTGCCAGCATCCAACAAATGCGAGTACAACAAAAAGTAGCGGATGCCTTTGGGGTTGATTTAGTTGCCTATGAAGGTGGTCAACACTTAGTAGACTGGGATACAAGACGCGTTGATCAAGCGCCTAACCCCTTACTTTATGCGGCTAATCGTGACCCAAGAATGGGCGAGCTTTATCTTCAATACCTACGCGAATGGAATCAAGCAGGTGGAAAAGTCTTTATCCTCTTTAGTGCCCCAAGAATATATAGTTGGTATGGAAGCTGGGGACTAAAAGAATACATCTCTCAAGAGCGCAAAAAAGCACCTAAATTCGATGCTGCTCTTAAGTATTTAGAAGAAACAATAAAAAACCGCAATCTTGCACATCAGCAATTAAAAGTTAGTGAAAATCAACGGATTGCTATCCCTACACTCAGTGATATTAAAGACACTTGGAGTATGGATACCTATTGGTTAATCAATCCATCAAAAGAAAAAAACATTGCTAAAACATTGATAGAAAAACCACAAATAGACAGCAAACAAGATTTATCAGCAAAATGGCAAGCACACTGGGATCAACATAATCTCTATCTAACGCTTGCAGTACAAGATGATAAAATACAAACAGGTGATTCTATTTTGTTTAATATCACCACCGATAAGCTATATCAATTTGAATACTCACCACTCAATAATCATAGCAACACCTCTCTTTGCACCCTTGTTAATGGTGGATATTTTTTAACAACCTCAATCCCTTGGAACAGCCTCAATTTTAAGCCACAAATCTCCTCCAAAATACGTCTGCAACTGCATCTCACCGATGAAGATAGTGGATCAGAAACAACGGTCTTGGTATGGCCCACAACCCAAGGAAAGCAAGCCCCTGAAATGGAACTCAAGTAGGAGGAGATAATATCTAACAACAAGTACCTCTTTGTTATTTTTAAGAATATTAGCTTTATTTTTAATCTATTCTAATCGTTCCGCGTTGAAATAGATACTTTTATCCAGAGATAATATTTCTCATCCAAGTCCTTATGACAGTATTCAATTCTATTCCAAAC
>WGBH01000514.1 GCA_015494435.1 Thiotrichaceae bacterium
CTGAGCTTTTATTTTCTCTGTGTGAAAAACAAGGTATTGATGTTGTTATCATTAATCAAGGCGAGGAGTTTAGTTTTGAAGAAGAACTTGCTAAAGATGTGTTGGACATTATCACTGTTTTCTCCGCAAGATTGCATGGTAACCGTAGTCATAAAAAACTAATGAAGAAATTACAAGACGTTATTGAAAAATGAAAGGAACACGTATTTGTATCAGCGATGCTTTAAATCAAGGTAAATATATTGCCTTGGTGTTGCAGGCTAAATTATTGGGCTTGGTACGAACTGAAGTTTGGCAACGTTTTGGCTCAACTAATGGGGAGGTTGGGCAAGCAGACACAAATGCTGCATGTAATATTTTGCATCGTTTGGATGATCCAGAAATAAGACGTTATACGCCTTATCGAAAGGTCAAACAGATATTGCAAAATAGACTTCATGCCTCGGAGGAGTTAATCCCTAAATCTTGGATGACCGCCCCTTCTGGACTCTAGTTGCAACTTGGAATAGTTATCAACAAAGAGCGTACAAAACCAAGAGTTTATAGATTTTATATGATTTTTTGGAGCGGAATGCCATGAACGTTTTGAGACTTGCTATATTTGCTACACTTACCAGTGCGATTGCTATCATTTTTTCTTCATGCCAGCCACATCGCCCCTTACCACCACCTGTTGTACTTAAACCTAAACCGCCCGTTATTGTTGAAGTCCCTGTCGTTATTACTCCGCCGCCTATTGTTGCTATAAAACCACCACCTGTTATTCATTATCCTAAAGGAGTGCAACGTCCGCGTCTTTCTGCTTATGAATTACGTGTTATTAGTGACAAAATTTATTTAAATGAAGCCTCTTCTAACCCTGATAAACTAATGATTTGGGCAAAAGGTGAAAATTTCGCATCAGTGGGAATAGGACACTTTATTTGGTATCCCACAGGTGAACCAAAACGTTTTGATGAAACCTTTCCCTTAATGATTGATTACTTTATTCAAAATGGTGTGCAAATACCCCAATGGTTACTTGCTGCACGTCATACAGGAGCGCCTTGGAAAAATAAAGCCTCTTTTGAGCATTCTAAAAATGACAAAGAATTTCGACAGTTAAAAATATTATTATTAAATACAAAAGAATTACAAACCCAATTTTTCTTTGATCGTATTCATGCCTCTATTCCTCAAATCGTTAAATTAGCGCCGCCTCAAGATCGCAAGCGTATTATTGCCAATTACAATGCACTGGCACATAGCAAAGGTGGCTGGTATCCTTTGATCGATTATATTAACTTTAAAGGCAAAGGCACAAAACCCAGTGAGCGGTATAACAATCAAGGCTGGGGATTATTACAGGCTTTACAAGAAATGCGTCCTGTTGTTGCAGGCGAACAGGCATTGGATGAGTTTTCTCGTGCAACACAAGCTGTTTTAGAAAGACGAGTCAGAAACTCACCACCTGCAAATAATGAAAAACGCTGGTTACCCGGTTGGAGAAACCGAACCCGTAGCTATCGAACCCCACTGTTCTAAAACTTATTTATTTTTTAGCAGCATGGGCTGTTAATATGGTGATAATAAAAAACTGAGTACATAAATGCTATGCCATCTTTTAAAAATATAATACCTCTTTTTTTCTTTCTCATAACGGTTTCAAGTTATGCTGAAGAGATTAAAGTACAAAAATTCTTTGATCGCAATGACTCAGACGTATTTAACGATCTCAACTCAGGCGAGTTGCTTAAGTCTATTTTTAGTGATAATAAAACCTATTATTTAGAACAGGATGGTGATCTTTTTGAAGAAGATGTTGCCACTATTGATCCTGAAATACAGGGGCTTAAGCGCGAAACCTATTCTTTTAGTAAATCTAAACGGCTCTTAGCCACTCAAATTTACCCCAATCATCGCATCGCATTTTATAGTGGCTGTCGTTATAAAATAGTAGACAAAAAACTGATTCCAATTCATAGTAGTTGTGGCTTTAAATATCGAAAAAATAAAAACCGTTCCGAGCGCATTGAATGGGAACATATAGTACCTGCATGGATGTTTGGGCATCAATTGCGTTGCTGGCAACACGGAGGGCGTTTAAATTGCCGTAACAACAATGCAACCTTCAAACAAATGGAAGCTGATATGCATAATCTAGTCCCTGCTATCGGTGAAATTAATGGGGATCGTAGTAATTTTAAATACGGTATGATTGAAGGTGAAGCACGTTTATATGGCAAACCTGATATGGAAATAGCCTTCTCTGACCGTGTAGCAGAACCCCCCTCCTCTGTGTTTGGTGATATTGCACGTACCTATTTTTATATGGTCGATAAATACAAATTAAAGCTCAGCAGCCAGCAACAAAAACTCTTTATTGCATGGAATAATAGTGACCCTGTGGACGCATGGGAGCGTGAAAAAAATAAACTCCTGAAAAAAATACAAGGGGATGAAAACCTCTATATCACGCATTATAAAAAACTTAAACAAGGCGATATCGTTATTAGTGATGCAGGTGAAACCTTTAAGGATATTAAAACAGAATTTGAACCCCTCTTTTCTTTCCTATACCAATATTTACCCGCATGGGCAGTCAATATTTTATTATTTTTAACCGTTGCCATTGTTTGGTGGTCTCGGCGCAGAACGAAAAAAGCAAAAGAAAAGCAGGCTAAGCAAGTAGAAAAAACTAAAATAGCGCCAAAAAGTAACACAAATAAACAAAATAAAAGCAGAAAAGCCACTTCAGCAACACAGATCAAGCCTGATAAAGCGTACTATTTGCAAACACAGTTAATTAATAAACTATTGATATTAGATGATAATAAGAAACCTATTATCTCGACTCAACAAAAGCAAGAA
>WGBH01000515.1 GCA_015494435.1 Thiotrichaceae bacterium
AAAACATCCATCGCAATAATACCTTTAATAAAAAACCGCGCATTTTACATTTAAATAGAAACGATATCCGTAAAATTCATAAATACGGTTAAATATTACGAAAAAAATAGTAATAACAGTCCTTGCGACTTTACTTATAAGCTTTGCTTTAAACTTTTCTCTACAAGCAACCCTAATACTAAGATCTACCAAGGTCAGTAGATTATTGAATCCTTGTTCCTTACCACCCTGTTACTTCAGCAACCCCTTTGCCTAGCTCAGCAGGTGAGCGTACCGTGTGTACGCCAGCGGATTCAAGTGCAATAAATTTTTCATCCGCTGTGCCTTTTCCACCTGCAATAATGGCACCTGCATGTCCCATCCGCTTCCCCTTCGGTGCGGTTACTCCTGCTATATAAGCAACCACAGGTTTGCTAACATTATTTTTGATAAACTCAGCCGCTTCTTCTTCGGCTGTACCACCAATTTCACCCACCATTAAAATCGCTTCTGTTTCTGGGTCTGCTTCAAATAAAGCCAAAGCGTCAATAAAGTTTGTTCCAGCAATAGGATCACCGCCAATGCCTAGACAGGTACTTTGTCCAAAGTTTAAATCAGAGGTTTGTTTTACGCACTCATAAGTTAATGTCCCTGAACGGGAAATAATACCGACCTTACCCGCTTGATGAATAGCCCCTGGCATAATGCCAATTTTACATTCATCAGGTGTAATAATACCCGGACAGTTAGGACCAATTAAGCGTAATCCATAACTATCGACAATCATTTTTGCTTCTAACATATCCAATACGGGAATACCTTCAGTAATGCAAACAATCAACTCAATACCCGCTTCGGCTGCTTCAATAATAGAATCTTTACAAAAAGGCGCAGGGACATAGATAACACTGGCATTTGCCTTTGTTTCTGCCACCGCATTTTTTACCGTATTAAAAACGGGCAAATCAAGATGCCTCTGCCCGCCTTTTCCCGGTGTGACCCCGCCGACCATCTTTGTACCATATTCAATCGCCTGTGCAGAATGAAAGCTACCTTGTTTACCTGTGAAACCTTGGCAAATCACTTTCGTTTCTTTATTGATTAATATACTCATTTTTATTCTCCTACTGCCGCAATAATCTTATTGGTTGCATCGGTCAAATCATTAGCACTTATTAAGTCAAGCCCACTTTTATTCAATAATTCAATCCCTTCAGGGGCATGGTTTCCTTCTAAACGAACCACCACAGGAACGCTGATATTGACTTCTTTAATAGCCGCAATCACCCCTTCGGCAATTAAATCACAACGTACAATGCCACCGAAGATATTCACTAAAATACCTTTGACCTTATCATCAGATAGAATAATTTTAAAAGCTTCTGCGACACGTTCAGCCGTTGCAGCACCGCCGACATCGAGAAAATTAGCAGGCTCGCCCCCTTGGAGTTTGATAATATCCATCGTGCCCATCGCCAAACCCGCACCATTGACCATACAACCAATATTGCCATCTAATGCGACATAATTTAAATCCCATTTAGCAGCTTGCAATTCACGCGCATCCTCTTGGCTTTCATCTTGTAGTTTTACTAATTCAGGATGACGAAATAAAGCACTTCCATCTATATTGATTTTGCCATCTAAACACAGTAAATCTCCCTCAGTCGTCACAACCAATGGATTAATTTCAACCAATGACACATCTTTTTCCACAAACAATTTACCCAACCCCATTAGTATTTGAGTAAAGCGTCGAATCTGCATACCTTCTAACCCTAATCCAAACGCTAGTTCACGGCACTGAAACGGCATCACACCTGTAATGGGATTAATTTGAATTTTAAGGATTTTTTCAGGCGTATCTTCTGCCACCTCCTCAATATTCATGCCACCTTCCGTTGATGCCATAATGGTGATACGACATGATGCACGATCTAATACTGCACCAAGATACAGTTCACGTTCAATCTGGCAACTTTCTTCAACTAAAAGTGTATGCACAGGCTGACCTTTAGCATCGGTTTGAAAGGTTAGCAAATGAGTGCCTAGCAGTTCAGCCGCAAACTGTTTTGCCTCCGTGATGCTATCTAATAACTTCACCCCGCCTGCTTTACCACGACCACCTGCATGAATCTGTGCTTTAACCACCACCTTATCTGTCGTTAAAGAAGTGGCGACCTCCTCTACTTCCTCAATACTCCTTGCAATATTCCCTACGGGGACAGGCAAACCATAATCATGAAAAAGAGCCTTCGCCTGATATTCATGTAAATTCATACTTTATTATCCTTTCTAAAATCTTTATATTTTTTGGTTAATTAAATTATTCGAGTAAGATTAGTAAAATTATTGCTTAGAAGCGGCCAAATGAAGCAAGATCAAACGCGCCGCCTCCTCACGCAATGCTTGTTGAATACGACGTTCTTCTTCTGCTTTGCCTAATACAAACGTGGAATCATAAATTAAAGTTTTATTTAAGCGGATTGAACGTTTTTGTACTTTTTTACCCGCAATTTTAATTTCATAATCAAAGTTCAAATAAATCATATACTCACGCGCAATTCTTGCAGATGTATAAGCAACAATTTTTTTATCTTCTTTTAATTGATGAATACTAAGAATAGAATCTGCTTCCGATGAGGTGACAACCTCTCCTTTAGCTTCTATAAGTGCCTGTTCAAGCGTTGTGTACAATGCTGATTCTTTTGAAATACCCTCTAATGCAATTTTTACACCACCTTGCAAACGAGTTGATTGACGCAAATGAAAAGTACCACCGACACAGGATGATAATAGAAATAATGCCATAATGACAAAAGGAAAAACTCGAATATTATTTTTTATATTTAAATCTTTCAGGTGCAAATCATAATACCTCTTTTTGGAGTACTTTCAGCAATCGTTGCTAATACGAAAACAAACGTCTGGAATTTTCTAAAACCCTCCTTTGGGTCTATTGAATTCCTAATTAGAACCACTTTATGATAGGCTAATTTTTGCCTTTTTTCTCCATATCAATAAATTACAATCCTAATAAAATGAAAATCAATAACAATAATCCTAGTGTAAAGCAAGCCATTCAAATCATTTCAGAGGCAATAGAACAGTCCAATTCAAAGATTATAAAGCAACAATTAGCCTTATTTAATCCTGCTGAAATAGCCCATATTATCGATGCCCTCCCCGCTGGTGAACGCCCTTATTTATTTAATTGCATTCCAAAAGGCTCAGACGGTGAAGTCCTACTGCATATGAGCGAGGTAGCTGCAACTCAATTAGCAGATACGATGGACGTTGAAGCATTACATCATGCAACCAAGGCAATGGATACGGCGGATGTTGCAGAGTTGCTTGATGAGGTTTTAGATAAAGAAACGGGTGATGATTTACTCGACAGTATGGATAATCAACGTCGAGAGCGCGTTGAGGTCAACCTCAGTTATGAGGAAGGTACTGCGGGACGATTAATGCATACTGATGCTATTACCGTACGCAGTGATGTCACCTTGGCAACCGTACAGCGCTATTTGCAACGCCATGACAAAGTACCAGAGGATACCAATGTATTAATGGTGGTTGATCGTGATAACCATTTTTTAGGAACAATTTCTATCCTCAATCTATTATTATCACCACCTGAAAAAAAAGTAGCCGATGTGATGGAAGAAGATTCGAGAATCATTCGCCCAGAAACCCCTGAAAAAGAAGTAATACAATTATTTGAGAATCATGACTTATATTCTGCCCCTGTAGTGGATGAACAGGGTTATTTTTTAGGTAGGATAGTGGTCGATGATGTCATGGATTCCATGCGTGACCAAGCCGATCATGCCATGCTAGGCTCAGTGGGTCTGGATGATGAAGAAGACTTATTTGCCCCCATTCTTTCTAGTGCTGGAAGACGTAATGTCTGGTTGGCACTCAATCTACTCACTGCCTTTCTTGCCTCTTGGGTAATAGGTCTTTTTGAAGTCACCTTAAAAGAAATTGTTGCCTTAGCCGTACTAATGCCCATTGTCGCTAGCATGGGTGGCATTGCAGGCAGTCAAACACTGACATTAACCATCCGTGGTTTAGCTATGCGACAAATTGTCGATAGCAATACTTCATTTCTGCTAAAAAAGGAATTAGGTATTGGCATTATCAATGGTCTACTATGGGCTGTAGTCGTCGCCATTGCTACCTATTTCTGGTTTAATAGCGATATTGCCATTATTATTGGTATTGCACTTATTTTAAATATGATTGCCGCCGCCTTAGCTGGCATTATTATTCCCTTAACACTACGCCGTATGGGTATCGACCCTGCACTATCAGGGGCTGTTATTCTTACCACCATTACAGATGTCGTCGGCTTTATGTCATTTTTGGGACTGGCAACGCTATTTTTGCTCTAGAAACTTGTCGAACTCCTTTTCACTTTAATCCCCCCCTTTATTAACAATACTTTCGCCAAATTTAAATTGTAGGGTGGATAAGTGTAACGCATCCATCGCAACACGTTGATTTTGGTGGATGCACTATCGCTTATCCACCCTACAAAGCATGATTGGCGAAAGTATTAATTAAGCAATATTTTTCATCATTCATTATTAAACATTCCTTTACTTTCCGAACGTCTACGCAATATTTCAATGCTAAACAATAATAAAATGGAGATTAAAATCAATAAAGAAGCAGCCGCAAGGATAGTGGGATTAATTTGCTCACGTAAACCTGAAAACATTTGTCGAGGAATGGTTCTTTGATCAGGGTCAGCTAAGAAAATAATCAAAACCACTTCATCAAATGAGGTCACAAAAGCAAATAAAGCACCTGAAATAACACCAGGGCGAATAAGAGGAAAAGTAATATGAAAAAAAGTAGTGACAGGATTTGCACCTAAACTACTCGAAGCTCTTAATAACGATTTATCAAAACCTGCCAAGGTTGCAGTAACCGTTATTACCACAAAAGGCGTGCCTAATATAGCATGAGCAAAAATAATCGCTATATCAGACCCCACAATATCAATTGCGGAGTAGAAAAAATACATACCCGCCGCAATAATCACTAAAGGCACAATCATTGGAGAGATTAAAATAGCGGTAATCAATGGCTTAAAGGGCATACGATCAGAGGCTAAACCTACCGCAGCCACTGTCCCTAAAACGGTGGCTAAAATGGTTGACATAAAGGCAAAGTAAAAACTGTTTTTAAGTGCAATATTCCATTTTTGATCTAAGAAAAATTCCACATACCATTTAGTTGAATAAGCCTCAGGATCTAACTTTAGCATCCCTTCAGTAAAAGTAAAAAATGGCTCAACATTAAATGATAGCGGTATCGTCACTAAAATTGGAAAAATTAAAAACAGCAAGACTAACGCAACTATGCCTCTAAGAGCGTAATACCAAACTCTGCGGATGGGGCTGTAGTAAGCGGGTAACATAAGCGCAATCCTTTTATAATTTAATATTACTGGCACCGACAAGACGGTCATATATCCAGTAAAGAGCAATAATTAAAATCAACAATACAGAACCTAATGCCGCTGCTAATTCCCAGTTATTAGTACTACGCATATGGTGGGCTACCAAATTACTAATCAGCTGACCATCAACACCACCAAGCAATGCGGGGGTAATATAATAACCAATCGCGATAATAAAGACGAGCAACGCCCCTGCACTTAAACCGGGTAAACTCAATGGAAAATAAACTTGTATAAAGGCTTTAAATGGATTCGCTCCAAGTGACTGCGATGCACGCACATACGAAGGGTCAATTCCTTTCATAACACTGTAAAGCGGTAAAATCATAAAAGGTAATAGGATATGTGTCATGGCTAAGACGGTTGAAAACTGGTTATAAATAATATCCAGCGGTTTATCAATAATATGCAGTGATAATAAGGTCTGATTAACAACACCATTGGATTGTAAAATAGCAATCCATGCCGTTGTTCTCACCAAAAGAGAAGTCCAAAAAGGCAATAAAACAAAAATAAGTAAAACACTTGCCTTTTTTAGTGGAATTAAAGAAAGATAATAAGCAACAGGATAACCGAGTAAAAACGTCAGTACTGTAATAATCAGTGCAATCATAAAGGTACGTTGCAAAATAGGGAGATAAACCTGCATCTCTTCGGGTTGTTTAACGAGTTTTCCTGAAGGCTCTAGCTTATAATCGAGCGCATTTGCATAATAATTAATAGTGAACTTATCACCTGCTGCCCGTATCCCCGTCCAAATCTCAGGTTTCCCCCATTTTTCATCAATGGATAAGAGTAATTGTTGATAGTTTTCAACCTTATCCAATTCTATTTTTTTTATTTTTCGAGCAGTTTTCTTAATCACGCTACCCGTGCGTGGCAAACGTCGATTCACTTCCTCAGCAAACTTTCCTGATAGACGTGTTTTTTGTAACTGTTTTAATTCATAACTTAGCGTTTTATAACTTTCTTCGCTAGGTAGTTTTGATAAATCCTGCCAATGACCTAATATTTCAGTTGTTTTAGGAGCTAAATTTGCCACGGTTGGATTATAAAAACTACGGTATAGCATATAACCAATCGGTGTAATAAAAAACACGATTAAAAAGAAAAGCAGGGGTAAAACCAACATCAAAGCTTTGGTTTTTTCGCGCCTGATGGCTTGATGATACTTAAGCGAATGCTCAGCATTAAGCGAGAGATGATTGGCTGGATCGTTAGCTGTTGTATTTTGCATATTAGCGATTGGGGCTATGACTCCTAAAGAACGGAGGAATAAATTCCCCGTCCTGCGTTCCCAAATAAATTTTGAAGTGAGTGAAAAACTATAATAAAAAGTGTAAAAGTATTTACTTAATCAACCAAGCGGCAAATTTCTCGCCTAACTCTGATCCATTATCAGCCCAAAATTCAGCACTGGCTTTAATCCCTTCATCCAAATGTGCTGATGGAAGCTGTGGCTTAACTGCTTCAGCAATCAAAGATTCAGATGATTTACGCGTTGGGCCATAGGCAACATCTTGCATACCCGCAAGTGGCTTTGTTTTAGTTGCAGCAAGAATAAATTTGATCGCTTCTTCTTTATTCTTAGAGCCTTTAGGAATTGCCCAACCATCTAAATCATAAATCTGTCCATCCCAAACAATATTAAAGTCACTTTTGTCTTTTTGGATAGCACTATAAATACGACCATTAGCTGATTGTACAATCACTGCGCCACCATCATTGAGTAACTGAGGTGCTTGTGACCACGAATCAAACCAAACAATATCTTTTTTGATTGTATCCAGTTTAGCAAAGGCGCGTTTCACCCCTTTTTCTGTTCCTAACACTTTATAAATATCTTTAAGCGCCACACCATCTGCCATTAATGCCCATTCTAGATTAACCTGTGGTCTTTTTCTAAAGGCACGTTTACCTGGAATTTTTTTAGTATCAAAAATATCCGCAACCGTTTTTGGTTTGGTTTTAATATTATTTTTATGCGCAAATATAACTGACCAAACAATATTACCTACCGCACATTCACTGCTAAGCGCAGCTGGAATGAAATCATCTTTGGCTGCTTTTCCATCATCACCTTTGGGCAATCTATCTTGTGGAAAAACTTCTAACATCCCTTCTGAACAGGCTCTTTCGACATCAATATATTCAATATCTAAAACGTCCCATTTAACATTTTTAGACTCCACCTGTGCTTTTAATTCAGCAACACCACCTGAATAATCCTCAAAAAGAATTTTTTTGCCTGACTCCTTGATATAAGGGTCAATCATATGTTTTTTTTGTGCGGCGCCATAAGCACCACCAAACGACACAACCGTTAGTTCTTCCGCTATAATATTTGCAGACAATAATGAACTTGCCACTAATAAACCTAGCTTTAATTTTCTCATTCTTTTACTTCTCCTTGGATTATAATTTGTCGATGCTAAGAGACTCAGCAGAGTCTGGACAGCTATCCTAGCTAATTTGCAAAGCACGACAGTCTTTAGACAACCAGCCTAATGTTACAGCCTGTCCTTCTTCTAAATCATCAAATTTAAAAGAATTGGGTTGTTTGATAATAAACTCGGCACTTTCATTTAAAAAGGTGATATAAATTCGTAGATGATCACCGATATAAATAATTTGTTTAATTATTCCCGTAAAAATATTGTCACAAGCAATATTGTGTTTATCTGGATTTAAGATCACTTTTTCAGGGCGAATAGATAAATACACTTTAGTATCAGACGCTGTAAGATTAACGGCTAAGGCACTCACGCTATCATTTTCTGTTACTTTGACCTGAACTGTGCCATCATCTTGATGCGACTCAATATGACCGTTTAAATGATTATTTTCACCAATAAATTCCGCAACAAATTTATTATCAGGGCGCTCATAAAGTGTTTTAGGATCAGATATCTGCTGGATAACACCCTGCTCAAAAACGGCAATACGATCAGACATTGTCAATGCTTCTGTTTGATCATGAGTCACATAGATAACGGTAAAACCTAGCATTTTATGCAGTTTTTTAATTTCATACTGCATTTGCTCACGTAGATTTTTATCCAATGCGCCTAAAGGTTCATCCATTAAAACTAATTGTGGCTCATAAACTAATGCCCGTGCTAAGGCGACTCTTTGTTTTTGACCACCTGAAAGTTGATTTGGATAACGATTAGCAAAACTTTGTAATTCAACCAAATCCAAATATTTATTCACTCTCGCTTTTTTATCTGCCTTAGACATTTTGCGAAATTTGAGTGGGTATGCCAGATTTTCAGCAATGGTCATATGAGGGAATAAAGCATAGTTTTGAAACACCATGCCAATATTGCGTTTATGCGGGGTCGTGTGACGAATCGCTTTGCCATTAACATAAATTTCGCCACTGGTAATATCTTCAAAACCTGCTAACAACATCAAACAGGTTGTTTTACCCGAGCCAGAAGGCCCTAGCATTGTCACAAATTCACCTTGTTTTATAGCAAGATTAAGTGCTTTAACAACGAACACTTTACCATCATAACTTTTCTTTACTTGATCGAACTTAACACAAATATTGGACATGTTTTATGCTTACAATTAAAATGATCACTATACCCTAGTTTAGAAATTACGATAAATCAATTTTTAAGGCTTTTTTTGGCATCCTTCATATACC
>WGBH01000516.1 GCA_015494435.1 Thiotrichaceae bacterium
AAAAGAGACGCTTCTTACCGCTTAATAAAACAGCGATAAAAAAACAACGTACTTTAAAAACCATCTCAGAATGGCTATGGTTTTCTATTGTCTGGATTTATTGCTGTTCAGGTAAAGTGTAAACTACTTTTTAGGTATATGAAGGATGCCTTTTCCTTTTAGGATTTTTTTGCTGTTTTAGCGTTGAGAATTAATTTATTTTTTAAACGACTACAAACTGTCCCATCATGCCTTGGTCTTCATGTTCTAAAATATGGCAGTGGTATATATAAGGGCTACTGTTATCGCTATAGTCAGTCATTTTGAGAATAAGTTTAACCGATTCATTGGGGGGAATCATCACTGTATCTTTAAAGCCTTTTTCATTATCAGCAATATGATTGGCACTGCCATTACGTTCTATTAGCTGAAAATGAGTCGCATGAATATGGAAGTTATGCACCATGCCCATGGTATTGGTGACTTCCCATATTTCAATCGCATTCAGTGGCACGGTTTCATTAATCACCTTCATATCCATCGACTGCCCATTAATAACGAGTCTTCCTCTATTGCCTGATAAGGTAAAAGAACGTGTATTGACCGCGTCGTCTGGGTTGAGGGCAGGTAGGGAAATAAGTGTATTAGGTAGCGTGTTGCTGATCGTTGCGACATTTTTAATATTAGCAAGCAATAAATTTTTACCGCTGTCTTTATCCATAAAAATCTCTTCTTTACCCATATCTTGTGAAAAATCAACAACAATCTCAGCGCGTTCGGCGGGGCTAAGGCGTAATTGGGTTAATTCCACAGGATGCTCAAGAAAGGAGTTGTCGGTCGCTATTTGTTTAAAAGACTTACCTGATACAAAAGCAAAGTTGTAAACCCGCGCATTAGAACCGTTAAGTATTCTAAATCTTATCTGTTTAGCTTCAAGGTCTATATAAGGTTTAATCACTCCGTTTACCATAAAGGTATCGCCTTTCCAGCCCATCATTCTATCCATTCGGCTAGGATTGTAATTAAATGAATGATCACTATTAAAGGCACGGTCTTGAATAATCAGTGGAATATCATCTATGCCATAACGATTAGGTAGGTCTAACGATTCACTTTTATCATCATCAATAATCATTAAACCTGCTAAGCCTTTCATGACGTGTTCTGCTGTTTTACCCATAAGATGTGGGTGATACCAATTAGTACAGGCATGCTGATTAACGGTATAGGTGCTTGTCCATGTTTCATCGGCTTTAATCATCTGATGCGGACCACCATCCATTTTAGCGGGTAGATGCATACCGTGTCCGTGCATAGTGGTCTCTTCACCGAGTTTATTTCGATAGTTTATGGCAACTTTATTACCTTTTCTAAGGCGTAAGGTAGGGCCAAGATAGTTGCTATTTATGCCCCATGTGGCGGTACTGCCACTGTTAAAGAAATTGCTACTGCCCTGTTGTAAGTTTAGGTTGTAGCTTGTTATTCCCGCCTCTGTTACACCTTTATACTCCTCTGGAATAAATAAAGATTTTTGGAACTCAGTTGAATGACTTTCTCCTGATTCTCCATTGTTTGTTGCTGATCCGTCATTATTCGATGACTTGACTTCATTTGAGCCTCCTCCACAGGCAGATAAGCCTAATGCGCTAGCGATGGAGGTGACTAAGAATTGTCTTCTGTTCATATTCTTACTACTGCTTTGAAATTTAAAATTAATTAGATAACTTAATACCTTCGCCAAGCATGCTTTGTAGAGTGGATAAGCAATAGCGCATCCAATAAAATCAAGGTGTTGTGGTGGATGTGTTGCACTTATCCACCCTACAATTTCAATTTAGCTTAAGGTATTGTCACTAAATAGAGTTTAAAACCATGTCCGCACACCGATAACCCATTGCGTATCTGAAGTGTTTTCTCCATCTTCTTTTGCAAAATCGGAGGTTTGTCCAAACTTTTTACTAAAGTTCACGCCAATATAAGGTGCAAATTCACGTTTTATTTCATAACGAAGACGCAATCCTGCTTCGGTACTGGATAGCCCAACGCCAACGCCCATTTTAGGATCAGATTTTCCATAGGCGGTTAATTCTATTTCTGGAGATAAAACTAATTTTTGGGTGAGCATGAGTTCATATTCAGAGCTAACGCTTAGCTTAGAATGCCCGTTTTTACCAATTGCAATGGAAGCATCCGTTTCAAAAAAATACGGCGCAACACCTTTTATGCCAAATTCAGCATAGTTACGCTTTGCATCGGGTGTTGTGTCGTGTAATAAACCCACTTGAAAATCCCAATAAGGATCAATGGCTCGACTATAAAGAGCCGAGGTTGAGGTTTCCTGTTTGCCATCGTTGCGCTCACCTGAGGATTTTAGCCAGACCTTATTTAAGTCTTTGCCAATCCATGCGTCTGCTTCCCAAACCAGCGTGGGATTACCTTCCTTATCGTTATCCGTTATTTCTAATTTATTGATCATGACTTTGGTGAGTAGAGGATCATCTTCCATCGCTGCAAAGCTGGGGTTAGCAAGTAATAATCCGAAAGAAAACAAATAAATGCGGTGTGTTTTTAATAATTTCATCATAAATCTCCTAAGACACAATAACTTTGCGGAACATAGCGGCCATGTGATACAGCAAATGACAATGATAAGCCCAGTTGCCTAATGCATCGGCTGTCACTTGATAAGAAATTTTAGACCCTGGTTGGACAATCACCGTATGTTTGCGTGGCATATAATTAGGATCACCTGTTTCTAGTTCGCTCCATAAGCCATGTAAATGCATGGGGTGATTCATCATAGTGTCATTGACAAAGGTAATGCGTACTCTCTCGCCGTATTTAAGATGAATTGGCTGAGCATCGGCGTATTTAATCCCATCAATGGACCATATATAACGGCTCATATTGCCCGTTAAATGCAGTTCAATTTCGCGTGTGGGTTGACGTTTATCTTTGGTGGGGTGCAGATTACGAAGATCGGCATAAGTCAACACACGTCGCCCGTTATTGCGTAGCCCAACACCGGGATCATTGAGACGATACTGAGGATCCATTGCGTGCATATCGACATGCGGGCCATACTCTGATGCAGGATGTTTAATCATGCTCTTTGACATATCCATTTTAGAATGATCCATGCCCTGCATATTAGCGCCGCCACTCATATCCATCTTAGAATGATCCATGCCCTGCATATTACCGCCACCACTCATATCCATCTTAGAATGATCCATGCCTTTCATATTAGCGCCACCACTCATATCCATCTTAGAATGATCCATGCCCTGCATATTAGCGCCACCACTCATATCCATCTTAGAATGATCCATGCCCTGCATATTACCGCCACCACTCATATCCATCCCCTTCATCGACCCCATATTCATGCCCATATCGGCATGGGTCAGCAAGGGCATGGGATCAAGTTTTGGCACTGCGGCAGTCATAGAAATATCGGGCGTTAATGTACCTCTAGCATAGCCCGAACGTCCTATTGATTGGGCAAAAAGGGTATAGGCTTGATTTGCCTCAGGCTCCACAATCACATCATAGTTTTCTGCCACACCAATACGGAATTCATCCACAGTCACAGGTTTTATATTCTGCCCGTCGGCGGCCACCACTGTCATTTTTAAACCTGGAATACGCACATCAAAAAAGCTCATCGCGGAGCCATTAACAAAGCGTAGCAATACTTTTTCACCCGTTTTAAATAAGCCTTTCCAACCTTGAGATGGCGTAACGCCATTCATCAAAAAGGTGTAGGTATAGCCCGTGACATCCGAAATATCACGTTGACTCATACGCATTTCATTCCACATTTTTCGCGTTTGCCATGTCTTAGCCACGCCATTTGCTTGAATTTCATGGATTAAATTGCTTAAAGTGCGCTCTTTGAAATTGTAGTAATGGCTAAGTTTTTTAAGCTTGGCATAAATCTGATTTGGATCTTCATCACTCCAATCGGTTAAAAAGATCATATGTTCACGATCATAGGAGTAATTTGAAGGTTTTTTGGGGTCAATAATAATCGCACCATGCGCCCCTGTTTGCTCCTGATAGCCTGAGTGACTGTGATACCAATAACTACCACTTTGCTGCACTTTAAAACGATAGGTAAAGGTTGTATTTGGCGCAATACCATCAAAAGTAAGCCCAGGCACACCATCCATTTTATTGGGTAAAATAATCCCATGCCAATGGATAGAGCTACTCACAGGTAATTTATTAGTCACCCGCAAGGTGACTGTTTCACCTTCTTTCCAGCGCAAAATAGGACCAGGAAGACCGCCATTAATTGCCGTTGCAACACGGGTTCTGCCTGTAAAATTAACCCGTTGTTCACTAATCGTTAAATCAAATTGTGTACCGCGTAATTCTTTATTTTTAGTAAACTTTTTCCCGCGATCAATGCGATTAGCGGGCGTACTAGGGATTGCACTACACCCTGTTACCCCTAAACTAGCCACTGCACCACCAACAGCAAGTCCTGTAACAAAGCGACGACGTAATAGATCAGTAGGTAAAGGTATATCTGTTCTCTCTTTCATGGTTTATAAGCCCCGTGAAAATTAAAAAGACCAATGCATATTGCAGATATTTATAAAAATATATTAAAAAGATAAGATATTTGATAGACAGTTTAGAGATTAAGATAAATACAAGGAGTCAATAGTATTTATAGAAACCCCCACACAGTATCC
>WGBH01000517.1 GCA_015494435.1 Thiotrichaceae bacterium
ATAAATGCACTTGATTGTAGTATATTATTAAAATGCAAGCGTGTAACTAAAAAATTATCCGTTTTGCTTCCTTGTTTAAACAGTCCCATCAATAGAACCAAAAATAGCAGCCATGCTATACATACAATAGCAAGTTGAGCACTACTCAACCATTTTAAAAATTCATTTTTTCTAAAAATAAAATAAATCGAACTTAAAGTAAAAAACAGGATAATTAGAACAATAATATTTAAAGGATAAGCAATAAAGAGTTCTTGTTTATTTATGGAAAAAACATCAATCAAAAAACCACTCAGCATAATTGCCGAAACAATAATTACACTTTCGATAAACCCCCAAGGGTAAAACCATAAACTTTTATTTTTTTGCATAAAACCATTTTATTAACATGAGCCACCAACACACTCATAAAACACTAAATACCAACAAATTATCATACACAAAAAAAGCTTTACCCACATTATTACCTTCGGTGAGGACTTCGCCGTTCATACTTTTAGCTTTGTGCAGATACAAAGCCTGTTCTGATTCATCGGAATGCGTAAAGATAAAAGTAAGACCCCCAACCTTTAGCCTCATGAGTCGAAGGCGAATAAATTTGAGTGGTGTATCCTTTAATTGCAATATCTGTAACATGATATTAATTAATATATTGTAAAAAAAACAAACCCTGTGAATAATACGGGTTAAAAAATAAGACCTCCGTATATGAAGGTCTTATTTTCTTATAACCAAAAAAGGTTTATTGATACAAATTACTGAATAGTTTCCGTTTTATATTTACTTTCACGTTCTTTTGCTTCTTTTAACCACTGAGGTAATAGTTCTTGTTTAAATTTTGCTTTTTCCTCTTCTAATTTTTCCATGGGTAAACCAATAAATTTTTGAGCTTTTTCTTTGGTTGAGATATCAGGATAAGGAAGCTCTCCTTCAAATCCAAGATTTATGAGTAAGCGGGCTAACTTAATACGCGTTTCTTGTGCAATATCAATACCTGTTGCAATCACTCTGCCAATCTCAACCGGTGAATGGAACGAACCCCCATGACTGGCTGCTGCATAATCCCAACGCCATTGTGCATGACGTATGCCCATTAAAATATCTTTCATTTGCTCTTCGGTAGCTCCTAAGTCCCAACATTTTCCAGCCTCAACATGAGCACGAACCAGTAATTCTTCAAGTTTATCTCTGTTTTCAATTATTTTATCTTGTCTGTCGTACACATTTTTTATTAATGTTTTGGCTTCCTGACGATGACAAACCTGACAAGAGTTTGCAATATTATTTAAAGGACTTTGAATTTTATGGTCAGTAAACTTAACACCTCCTTCTGATTTATAGGGCATATGACAGTCAGCACAAGATACACCACGCTCCGCATGTATCCCTGTCAGATAAACTTCGTAACCCGGATGTTGTGCTTTTAACATAGGTGCTTTACTAATTTTATGTGTCCAATCTTTAAACTCTTTATTGTCATAATATTCTTCCATAGCTTCAACACTCATTCCTTTATCCCACGGAAAAGTCAAATAGGGAACACCTTCGGCATCCGGTCTTTTTTTATCAAAATAATATTCCACATGGCATTGTGCACAAACCAAAGAACGCATCTCTTGATGACTTACTTTATTAATATCTTTACCCTGACGTTCAAAAGCTTCAATTAAAGCCGGTCTGGATATTCTCAAATTCATGGTTTCTGCATCATGGCAATCAGCACAACCAATCGGATTTACAATTTCAGGTCCTAAACGTGCCCATTTTCCTTTATAAAACTCGGCTACTCCATCGCGTTTCATTACTCTTGGAACATCAGGGCTCTTACATGTCCAACAGGTTGAGGGCATTGGCCCGTCATCGGGTCCGGTGGGACCGCCTGTGCGTAAAGAGTTATGAAGATCTGTAACGGCATACACATGCCCGCGACCTTGGTTATAATCTTTTGAAAATCCATATCCTGCCCATAAAACAACCAGCCTTGGATCTACTTCCAACATATCAATCATTGCATTACCATTGTATTTACTTCTAAAAGAGGTATCCTCAGTTTCGTAATACGACTGGTACTCGCGAGGAAAGTTTTTTCCCCAGACATCATTTCTGGGCTCTTCTTGATTAATTTTTACCGTAGGTGTATAGGCAAAAACGGCTTCTGCTTTTCGTTGGGTAATTGACGAAGCCAACAGTCCTAATAAAAATACAACAACAATAGTTGTAATCAAAATTAACCAATTTACAATAGGTTTTCTTTTTTGTTCGCTCATAATCGTTTATTTTTTTAATTTTTTATTTAACCATTTGGGTGTTTTAGGAGACTCTTGAGGTATTCGTGCATAAGGTGCAGAGGACAAACTATTTACTCTGCCGTGCGGCACTTCTCTATGACAATCCCAACATTCCCGTTCAGATTTTTCGTAATGTTTAAAATTTGTTTGTGTGTCTAATTTCGTATCGGTTAAAAGTTCGCTATGACACCTGACACAGTTATCATGAACAACTTTTTGTCCTGCTTCATGGATAAAAATTACCTGCGGTTCCATGCGTAAAGTAAACATTGTTGCATGCCGCAAACCATCTTTTGCCTTAAAATAATATTTATTAAAAACATTATTATGAGGTACATGACAGTCGTTACAATTAGCATTTTCACGATGTGAACTATGCTGCCAAGTAGCGTATTGAGGCACCATTACATGACAATTAATGCAAGTTTCGGGTTTATCCGACAGATAAGAAACCGCATTGGATGTGTATAAAATAAATGCCAGCAAACCAATAATGCTACCCGTAATAATCAGCACAGGCAATATCCATTTTTTCGGGGGTGCTATTTTTTTTACTAATTCTGTCATAAACTTTGTTTTTCCTTGAATATTAAGCAAAACATCTTAAAACCGAAACAGAAATATATTTGATTAATATTCCTGTCCGGATAATTAATTTCTATTTCTTGTGTTCAAACAAAGTAGGCTTAAACAGTATCATAGCATAAGCCCAATTGTTTGTTTGATTTGCACTTCCTCCTTTCACTGCTTCCATAGTTTCAGTTGCAAACATTTGCGAATAACCTCCTTTAAACTTTACCCCTTTGGCAATAGCAAAAGTGAGGAAAAGGTCAATTTCTGTTCCCAGATATTTATCCATAGCAACCGTAGGATTAGCAGGATCGGCAACATCGGCAGCAGCCAAAAAAGCATGAGTATGAGCGCCTAATTGCACTTTAGATAATTTTGCATTTAATTGCAGATAAATATCGGTCAGCCCCACATTACCATGTCCACTACCCACATAAAAGTAATCCATATGTCCGTTAAACTTATGATTTGTTCCATAAAAAGGTGTAAATACATTAATTTCATCAGTAGTTTCTAACTGACTGTTACCCGTAAGTTGCTCTATACCGAGAACAGTGGAAAACATTTTAGAAAAACTATACGAAATATCTCCGGCAAAATACATAGCATTAATTTTACGCTGTTCGCCGGCAATTGTTGTATCATTGCTTTTTCCTCCTTGATAATAAAAGGTAGCATGGGCACCAATTTTATCCGATTTATAAGTTAATCTAGGTCCAATAGTCTGACTATAAGCCGTTCCTCCTGTTTCAATTTGTTTTCCATTGTTTAAAAACAAAAAGCTTACATTAAATTGATTGTTGGGTTTATAATTCATCCAAAGATTTTGAAATGCTTTGTAATTTTTAGGATTTACCACATTATCAGTTCCCGAGAGTTTAGCAGCATCTTGATTGTATGCAAAAGATAATTCTGCATGAAAATTATCCGTTTTGTATTTAAATAGTAAGGCATCATGACTTCTGGCTTGTTGTGTCCAGTTTACGTTACCAAAAATACGATGATCATCGTAGATAATTTCTTGGCGACCAAACCTCATTGAAAAAGCTTCATTAATAAAAGCTTCGCCCCAAGCCTCATGAACCGAAACTGCAAAATCTTCATTCGTATTCAACTGTTGTTGACTACCCCAAATACGTACATCTTGCAAAGAAACCCTTGCCTGAAAGTTTTGATTCTTAAAATCCAAATTAAAGCGGCTTCTTTGGCTTATTGATAATCCATAATCTGCATCAAGCTGCCTTAATGTTTTATAACCATTGTAGTATTCAAGCCGGGGTCTTATTTCAATACCCAACTTAAAGGTTTCGGTTGGTTGTTCTTCTTCCTGAGCTAATAGGTTAAAACCAAACTCCTGAATAAAAAGCAATACGACAAAAAGAATTATTTTTTTCATAATATATTAAGATAAATGGTTAAAAATATGCTTAAGTATTTTTTTATGAGTGTAAAGATATAGTGCCCTGTTTTTTAAAAGAATGACAATAATCATGTTTGATATATATCAATAAAAAAACTGCTATTTTAAGCTAATTAGAATTATTATAAATAAGATATTGATAAAACCAGAAAGCTATTGAATAGCAGCATATTGCAATTAAAATACTGATTATAAAGCCGATATGTAAATATTTACATATTGACATTTATTTTTATATTTCTTAACTTGTATGCATTATTAACTTAATCAATAGACTTATGGCGTACATGGGAAAAATTCTTAGAGTGAATCTAAGCAACAAATCGATTAAAAAGGAAGAATTTCCAAAAGAACTAGCAAAACAATATCTTGGTGGTCGTGGTTTGGCATCTAAAATATTTTTTGATGAAGTAGATCCCAAGGTAGATCCTTTTTCAGCTGAAAATAAACTGATTTTCGCAACAGGACCATTAAGCCTTACAAATGCACCTACAGGTGGCAGATATATGGTAATTACCAAAGGACCCTTAACCGGAGGTATCGCATCCAGCAATTCGGGTGGTTTTTTTGGTGCAAAGTTTAAAGCTACCGGCTACGATATGATTATTTTTGAAGGTAAGGCAGATAAACCTACCTATTTATTTATAGATGACCAAACGGTTGAATTAAGAGATGCATCGCA
>WGBH01000518.1 GCA_015494435.1 Thiotrichaceae bacterium
GCACCAAACATCCATAAGGCAAGCATATTGAAAAGTAAATGAACCACACCGCCATGCATAAACATATGACTAACAAACTGCCAAGGCGAAAAGTTCGGATTTAAAGGAAAATAAAGTGCCAACAAATTCGTTAGATTACTGACAGACGTACTAGTAAAAAAAAACAGAACATTGATAACAATAAGTGTAATGACGATATTAAAGGTTATTTTCATTATTTGATAAGCACCTAAAATGATGAAAGTCGAACAAGCAGACTGATGTACCAGAGTATAACTGACTTTTATTATTTTTTTTTAAATGATTAAAACTAGACCAACATGCCTTCGTCTTGAATAAAGGCAACGACTTTATCCAAGTTTTCACCTGTTTTTAGATTAGTGAAGAGATAGGGTTTATCACCGCGCATACGCTTTGTATCGCTTTCCATCACCTCAAGCGATGCGCCAACCATTGGTGCCAAATCTATTTTATTAATAATCAATAAATCAGATTTCGTAATGCCAGGACCGCCTTTACGGGGAATTTTATCCCCTGCGGCAACATCGATCACGTAGATGGTTAAGTCGGATAATTCCGGGCTAAAGGTCGAACTTAGATTATCGCCACCGCTTTCAATAATCACAAATTCTAGCTTATCAAAATGCTCACATAAGGCTTCGACAGCGGAGAGGTTCATAGAGGCATCTTCACGAATGGCGGTGTGGGGGCATCCGCCTGTTTCAACGCCGACGATACGCTCAGCGTCTAGCGCTTGGTGACGCAATAAAAACTCAGCATCTTCTTTGGTGTAGATGTCATTAGTGACCACAGCAAAGTCATGCTGGTCTTTCATTGCTCTGCAAAGTTGACGTATTAAGGCAGTTTTTCCTGAGCCAACAGGGCCACCGATGCCTAATCTAAGGATGGTATCTTTTTTCTTCATAGGGAGTCTCAAGAGCGAAATAAACGCGAATATTGTGTTTCATGTTGTGCGCTAAGAATGGCAAGCATGGGTAACGATGCGCCAATTTCAGCGCTAGTGATGCTTAAACCGTTGGCGATAATGTCAGGAATAAGCGTTAGGGTTTTTGAAAGGATTTTTTGCCCATCGGTTTGTCCTAAAGGCACGAGTTTAATAGCGGCAGCAATTTGATTATCTAACCATGACCATAGATAGCCAGTACAGGCATCTTGACAACCAATTTCCCATTTGACGGCAGCTAAAGTGAATAAGGTCAAAAAACTTGTGTTAGTCTTTTTTTTCCAGACTTGTGCTTCTTTAATACCTAAGTCAAATAATAAGCGAGCTAATGCAATACCGAGTTGATGGTCTTCATCGCGTAGTTCTTTTGTTTCACGCTGTGCATATAGACATTGATTCCAGTAAGCCACTTGGTCGAGATCATTATCCGACCATGCTTGATACAAACGTGACAATAGCGGTATATCGGTTTGCTGTAAGCTATAGCGTAAACTATCGGCTAGGCAATTTTGCGTTGTGTTAGCGTCTATTATCAGCCCTGTTTCTATTGCCGACTCTAAGCCTTGCGAGTAAGCAAATGCACCCACGGGAAGGGTAGGGCTACTAAGTTGTAGTAACTTGAGTAATCGCAACGACTGAGCCATTTTATGCGGACTTATTTTCTTGGCTTTTTATCATGGTGACGTACTTTTTTTGCTTTACTTTTAGGGCGCATTTTATAAGGCACAAAGGCAAGCAGAACCACTAATGCGATAAATGTACCGAGATGAAAAGGGCTGGTGAATAAATGCATCATCTGTTCATAAAGGCTATTGCTTTGTAGTGCTTCTGGGTGAGCAAAAACGCTATTGCTAAAAAAAAGTAGGCTGATAAAAGTAATAAGGGGCGTTTTAATCATAATAAATTATTTTCCAAATATTTTGCTGGGAGGTTAATGTGAGTGATGATGCGGTGAAGTGGTATGATAAGCACCAGATTCAGGCTCAAAAGGCGCTTGTTCGACGAGTATTTCTAAGCCTAAACCTTTTACCATATCATCGAGTACATGGTCATGCTGATAGCGTATAAAATCAGGGGCAATCTGCAAACTCACATGACGATTGCCGAGATGATAACAAGCGCGTGCGAGTTGTAAAGTATCATTACAATAAACTGTGCTAACTGTTTCTAGTGCCGCTTTAATTTGTATAATCACCTGAGAATCATCATTCAGCAAAATATCATTCTTTTTTAAGCTATCACCATTTTTCAATACGATTCCCACAGCGCGCCCATCGTCTAAGGTGGTTTTTAAACGGCTTTTATTGCGTTGGTCAAAGGTTAATGTGAGCGTTGCATTCGGCTCAAGCACTTCGTTGGTTTTTTGTGTAAATTTCAACATAATTAAAACAGAAAGTAACGTTGTGCTAACGGCAAGACTTCCGCAGGTTCACAGCTTAATAACTCGCCATCGGCACGTACTTGATAGGTTTGTGAGTCTACTTCAATGTTGGGTAAATAATGATTATGGATGAGGTCTTTCTTTTTGATGCTACGACAGCCTTTCACCACGCCTATCAAACTTTCTAGCCCCAACTCCTCGGCGATTCCTGCGGATGAGGCGGCTTGTGAAATAAAGGTCATGCGGGTTGCTAAACGCGAACGGCCAAAAGCACCAAACATGGGGCGATAATGCACAGGTTGCGGCGTAGGAATCGAGGCATTAGGATCGCCCATGGGGGCAGAAGCGATGACACCGCCTTTAATAATCAAGCTGGGTTTTGTACCAAAAAAAGCAGGTTTCCATAAGACAATATCAGCTAATTTACCCACTTCAATCGAACCGACCTCGTGGGCAATGCCGTGTGATAAGGCAGGGTTGATGGTGTATTTGGCGATATAACGCTTAATGCGCTGATTATCATGGGTGGCAGGATCGCCTTTTAAAGCGCCTCGCTGAACTTTCATTTTATGCGCGGTTTGCCATGTGCGGGTAATGACTTCGCCAACGCGTCCCATCGCTTGAGAGTCAGATGAAATCATCGAAAACGCCCCGAGATCATGCAAAATATCTTCCGCTGCAATGGTCTCACGGCGTATGCGTGACTCAGCAAAGGCAACATCTTCGGCAATGCTTGGCGATAAATGATGGCAGACCATTAACATATCTAAATGCTCATCAATGGTGTTGACCGTGTAAGGACGGGTTGGATTGGTTGAAGATGGCAGTACATTCATTTCACCACAGGCTTTGATAATATCAGGGGCATGACCACCGCCTGCGCCTTCGGTGTGGAAGGTGTGAATGGTACGGTCTTTAAAAGCGGCAAGTGTATCTTCGACAAAGCCCGATTCATTCAGTGTATCGGTATGAATCGCCACTTGTACATCATGCTTTTCGGCAACGGTTAAGCAATTATCAATTGAAGCAGGCGTTGTCCCCCAATCTTCATGCAATTTTAGACCTAAAGCCCCCGCGACGACTTGCTCGTCCAAGGCTTGGGGCAAACTAGCATTCCCTTTACCCATAAAACCAAGGTTCATCGGAAACGCTTCCGCCGCTTGTAACATGCGCTGAATATGCCAAGGACCGGGTGTACAAGTGGTCGCATTCGTCCCTGTTGCAGGGCCTGTTCCCCCTCCCAGCATGGTAGTGATTCCTGAGGTGAGTGCTTCATCAATTTGTTGCGGGCAAATAAAGTGAATATGTGCATCAATACCGCCAGCGGTAATAATAGAACCTTCACCTGCAATAATTTCTGTGCCTGCGCCAATAATAATATCAATATTGGGTTGTACATCGGGGTTGCCTGCTTTGCCAATGGCAGCAATACGACCGTTTTTAATCCCAATATCGGCTTTAACAATCCCCCAGTGGTCGATAATTAACGCATTGGTAATGACGGTATCCGCAACATCAGCGGCAACGGCTTGACTTTGCCCCATGCCATCACGAATCACTTTACCGCCACCAAATTTGACTTCATCGCCATAGGTGGTGAAATCTTTTTCGACCTCTAGCCACAGCTCGGTGTCGCCCAAGCGCAGACGGTCACCCGTGGTCGGGCCATACATTTCAGCATAAGCTTGTCGGCTAATGGTACTCATAATGTCACCTCGTCAAGACTACCCATTACGTTGCCATTAAAGCCATAGACATGACGTTTACCTGCATAATTCACTAACTGCACCGTGCGCGTTTGCCCTGGTTCAAAGCGCACCGCCGTTCCCGCTGCAATATCGAGTCGAAAGCCTAATGATTTTTCACGATCAAACGTTAGCGCGCGATTGGTTTCATAAAAATGGTAATGCGAGCCAACTTGAATCGGACGGTCGCCCGCATTGCTCACCTCAAGAGTCAAGGTATCACGACTTTGATTTAGTTCGATCTCGCCCTTTGCGACACGTAGTTCTCCAGCAATCATAACAGCACCTCAGACAATAGGATTATGCACAGTAACCAGCTTTGTACCGTCAGGAAAAGTCGCTTCAACTTGTACATCAGGAATCATTTCAGCAATCCCCTCCATCACATCCTCGCGGGTCAATAAGGTTTGCCCATACGACATCATCTCCGCCACCGTTTTACCATCACGCGCACCCTCCATAATAGCCGCACTGATATAAGCAATCGCTTCAGGGTAATTAAGCTTTACGCCACGCGCTTTACGTCGCTCAGCTAATAGCGCAGCGGTAAAGAGGAGGAGCTTATCTTTTTCTTTCGGGGTTAATTCCATGATGAATCCTTTGGGGTTGGATATTCTGTATGGCTTGTATGAAGCACAAAACACAAGAACTTAGCTACCACAAGAATATAGCAGAATTAGCATGAAAATTAGCATTATTATGCGCTTAATATTGAGTAGTTTCATAGCATGGACTACACTAGGTAGTATTCAACTAAAAAAGGGCATCCTTCATATACCTAAAAAGTAGTTTACACTTTACCTGAACAGCAATAAATCCAGACAATAGAAAACCATAGCCATTCTGAGATGGTTTTTAAAGTACGTTGTTTTTTTATCGCTGTTTTATTAAGCGGTAAGAAGCGTCTCTTTTACTTCTTTTTGTAGCAGGACAATCCAGTCTTCTTTTTGTGCTTTGCCCGTTAACAGCTCCATCGGTGTTTTTCCCTTTCGTTTGCCTGCGTGATAACGTCGATGGTTGTGGTAAAACATAAATGTATTGAGAAAGGCTTGTGTTACCTGATTTTTTGAGGTGTTCAAATAAGGTCGAAGAAGAGAGTTGATGCATTCCACCATTGAGGATGCCTGAATGATCTGGTCTAATTCTGCATAAATACTCTCCTTTAGTTCGATCATTTTCGCCTTGTCACCGACAAATAATTCAGCCAGCTCAAGGTAAAACTGCCGTTGTTCAATGGCGTGATGCTTTCTAGCGGTCACCTTGGATTTAATCACGTCTTTATTCCATTGCCATGCGAGAATAAGTGCTTGTAATGCCTCTTTATTGGTGGTCAGTTTCTGGCATTTTTCAAATGCAATGATCGCATCATCAAAATAGGTCAGCAAGTTAGGGAGTGTTTTCTTGATCAGAAGCGCTTCTTTAGCGATCTTTTTATGCGGAAGTGATGCCATCAGTTCCAGAGCAATCGTCATGTTTTCCTCTGCTTGATCACGTTGGCGCAAGCATCCCTCTGAATCAAAACTCTTTAGCTGATGGATAAGATAACGATAAAGGTAGTGGAAATCATCATAGCAATCAATCGCTTGCTGTTCTTTTTCATCGGCCTTAAAACACAGAATCAGCCGCTTTTCGATAACGGCATCACTTTTTGCGGAAGCGAGGGTCTTCTCTCGTTTGTGAACGGTTTCAATGGCAGCATAGGCTGATTTCTCCAGTCGTCTATCCCAATCTCCCAAACGATGCGCAACCCCATGAAAGGTGTCTAATTGCCATGGAATATCAGTCAATATATTTCCATGAGCCGCTTTAATAGCAGTTCCTGCATCACTGGTTAATTGCTGTGGTAAAAACCCATTTCCCACAATGCGATTTAAATGTTGCTCCCATTGTTCAGCCGTTCTTGTTGTTGCAAGCTCAATACTTAAAATAGCAGAACTGACAGGATCTACGGTGATTAAGATGGGGGAAGATTTTGCAAAAATCTCATCATCTGCAAAGACGAGTAGCTGCGGATCTGCTTTGTTTTCGAGTGTATTGGGAAGTAAATCGCCCAGTCGAGATAGTATTTGACTAATTGATCCCACCGAAGAGTAAGGCAAGCCCTCCCGTTTCATTAATGTAGAAATGGCATCAATACTGGCTCCTCCTTCAAAGCGTTGCGCTAAAATCCGTGCTTCAATCTCATCCATTGATAAAGCAACAGGCTTTTCCTCAGGAAAAACGAGGTAACCAAGCGCTGTCTTAAAATGAGATAACAGTGAATAAATAAAGGTTCTGGAGACCTGATACTGCTGGGATAACTGGGTAATAGCACCCCAAACACTGCCTTGCTGAGACTGATAAGCTTCAATGGCAAGTGCTGAACGGATTTCAAGCGTTAAATCTTGACGACGTATAAACTTAGGTGCGCTTGGAAAGGAAGATATTTCCTCAGGTAATTGCGTTTTTTGCTATCATTGTTAAAGTGCCTCTGTGTGGGTTGCTATGCCCAGCTAAAAGTACTCTAGTTTATAGCAAATTAGAGTATTATTGTGCTATAGAGGCACTTTTCATCTTTTCATCCATAAAGTGTTAACTGGGGAATGAAGGATGCC
>WGBH01000519.1 GCA_015494435.1 Thiotrichaceae bacterium
AAGAAGCTGGCACTAATAAGCGGGTAGAAAGATATTTGCAGAACGAAATTATTCGTTTAATCAAAGATCTTAAAATATAGGAGAAATCAACATGCTAGAAGCAATCAAAAAATTGCTAGAAAACAATGTGATTAACGAAGACATGCATGACAGTATTCAAGAAGCTTGGAATGAGAAATTAACTGAAGCCAAAGAAACTGTTAAAACAGAACTTCGCGAGGAGTTTGCTCAACGTTATGAACATGATAAAACAGTAATGGTTGAAGCTCTTGATAAAATGATAACCGAAGGCTTAAAATCCGAAATTGCAGAATTTAAGGAAGAAAAAGCTCAATTAGCCGCTGACCGTGTTAAAGCACAGAAGAAGCTAAAAGAGAATGCAAATAAGTTCAGTAACTTTATGACAGCTAAATTAGCTGAAGAAATACGTGAGCTTAGAAAAGATCGTCAAATCCAAATGGAAGCAATGGATAAGATGAAAGGATTTATTGCTAAACACTTAGCTAAAGAAATTAACGAGTTCGCAGTTGATAAGCGTGACTTAGTTGAAACTAAAGTTAAGTTAGTTGCTGAAGCTAACAAAAAACTTTCTGCCATTAAGAAGAAATTCGTTGCTGAAAGTTCTAAGAGAGTTAAAGCACACGTTATCAATTCATTAAAGAGTGAATTAACTTCACTTAACGAAGACATTAAAGCCGCTCGTGAGAACAGCTTCGGTCGTCGCATCTTTGAAGCATTTGCAAGTGAGTTTACAACAACACACTTAAATGAAAATGCTGTAATTCGTAAGTTAAAAAATGAGTTACAAGAAAAAGATGTACAGTTAAATGAAACATTTACTGTTGCTAAGAAGTACAAGAAATTGACTGAAAGCAAAGAAAAACAAATTCGTATTATTCAAGAACAAAATAACCGCAAGAAAATATTAGACGAGTTATTAATGCCATTGAATGAAGATAAACGAGATGTAATGCAAAACTTACTCGAAAACGTGCAAACAAAACGTTTGCAAGGCGCTTTCGAAAAGTATCTGCCAGCTGTGATGGCTAACAAAGATTTAACCGAGTCAATGCCGACTAAAAAGAGAGCATTGAACGAGTCTGTTAGAACAACACATACTGGTAACAAGACTGCCAAGCCATCACAGGATAACGATAACATTATCGACATCATGTACCTGGCAGGGCTTAAAAAGTGATTATTAGGAGATTATAAATGTCACAAGCACTATTAGAAAACCGTTGGAGCGAAACTAAAGAAGCCCTACTAGAAGGCTTAAATGGTACAAAACGTTCTACAATGGGTGTTATTTTAGAAAACACTCGCAAACACTTAGCTGAATCAGCAACTGCTGGCGCAACTACAGCTGGTAACGTAGCAACACTTAACAGAGTTATTTTACCTGTTATTCGACGTGTTATGCCTACTGTTATTGCTAACGAATTGGTTGGTGTACAACCAATGTCCGGCCCAGTTTCACAGATTCATACTTTAAGAGTACGTTATGGCGAAACAATGAATGATAACTCAGCCGCTCAAACTAGCACAACTGCTGGTGAAGAAGCACTTAGCCCATTCAAAATTGCACAAGCATATTCTGCTTCATTAGGTCCAAACGCTAATGATTATCAAGCAGCCGCTACAGCCGCAATGGAAGGACAAGGTGGTAGAAGCATCTCGGTTCAAATCTTAAAACAAGCGGTCGAATCAAAGACTCGTAAGTTACAAGCACGTTGGACTTTTGAAGGTGCTCAAGATGCACAAGCTATGCACGGTATTGATGTTGAAGCTGAAATTATGGCAGCTTTAGCACAAGAAATTACTGCTGAAATTGACCAAGAGATTTTATTATCTTTACGTTCTTTAGCAAGCACCGAATTCACATACGATCAAGCTGCCGTTTCCGGTACTGCTACATTCGTTGGTGACGAACATGCCGCTTTATCAGTATTAATTAACCGAGTTGCAAACTTAATTGCTCAACGCACACGTCGTGGTGCTGGTAACTATGCCGTTGTAAGCCCAGCCGCTTTAACTGTATTGCAATCAGCTACAACTTCAGCGTTTGCTCGTACAACTGAAGGCACTTTTGAAGCCCCTACTAATACTAAGTTAGTTGGTACTTTAAACTCTGCTATGAAAGTTTATGTTGACTCTTATGCTGAAGATAGCAAGCCAGTATTAGTTGGTTATAAAGGTTCATCAGAAGCTGATGCTCCTGCGTTCTATTGCCCATACATTCCGTTAATGAGTTCTGGTGTTGTACTTGATCCAAGTACTTTCGAACCAGTTGTTAGCTTTATGACCCGTTATGGATATATTGAGCTCACGAACAGCGCAAGTTCATTTGGTAACGCAGGTGACTACTTAGGTGAAATCGCAGTATCTAACTTAACGTTCCAGTAAGTTGATACATATAATTTACTTAGGTAAAACACAAAAACTAAAAAAGCACTCTTCGGAGTGCTTTTTTTTTTTGGTTAATGATTCGGTTGACAAAATATATATTTTATGTTACTATGTGTATAGACTTAACAAACTACGAATAATATTATGAACAAATATGAAAAATGGTATAAAAATATAACAGATAATGCTCGCGGGAGGTTATTAGAAACTTATACTGAGCAACATCATGTTATTCCAAAATCACTGGGTGGTCCTGACGAACCAGATAATATAGTTTATTTAACAGCCCGCGAGCATTTTATATGTCATTGGTTATTAACTAAAATATATACCGGAAAAGATAAACACAAAATGTTAAACGCATTAAGAATGATGAGGGCAGAAAACCCGAATCAACAGCGTTATAAAACAAAAATAACATCTCGTGTATATGAGAACCTAAAAAAAGAATATAGTATTTTACAAAGTAAAAAACATTTAGGAAAGAATAATCCAATGTATGGCAGAACACATTCTGAGGAAACACGCCAAAAAATAAGTAAAGCAAATAGTGGAAGAATACAACCGCAGTCTGAAAAAGAGAAACAAATACAAGCACAAACAGGCCGCAAAAGAGCTCCATTTTCAAAAGAATGGAAGGAAAAGTTAGCAGAATCGAACCGCGGTGAAAATAATGGTATGTATGGTAAAAAACACACAGAGTCTTCAAAATTAAAAATGAGCAAAATGGCTACAGGGAGAAAACAATCAGCTGAAACTATTGCTAAAAAAGCCGCAAAACTTCGTGGACAAAAACGAGAAAAGAAACCTTGTCCGCATTGCGACAGAATGATAGCAGTAGGATGGTATCACCGTCATATAAATAAATGCAAGAAAAAAGGTTGACCTTTACCTAAAACGATGTTATAATGTATTAACATTAAATAAATCAATGAGATAGTTATGACTAACGAAGAATTAAAAGCATTATCGCTCTTCACAGATGATACAAGATATACTGATGATTATACACAAATTGTTCCAAGTCATACAGAATTAGCAATTGATGAATATGTTTTAATAGGATTTCGTCCGGGCTCGTTTTTATATGGTGTATTATCAAATGATTTACATCAAGCAGTTATACATGCTGATTATATTAATGAAAATTATATAATTCCTATTGTAAAATGGATACATCAACATGCCCCTCCTCAAAGTTTCGGATCTCCGGAAATAGTAGATAATTGGATAAATGATACAGACAATGTGCGTTCAAACTGGTTTAAAGAATACGGCAAACAAGTAATGTGGAGAAATCTAAATAAAAAATGATAGAAAAACGATATATTATATTAGGTGTCGTTGTATGACTGGCATACAATAGATAAAAAATTCCGAGCACGTGATGATGATTTTGATAATATAGAATTTAGAATCAATGGTAAGGTGTATAAAAAACCAACAAAAGAGTTTTACGAAGCATTTAACGAGGCACTACCATGGCATTTATTAAACAGTTAAAGTTAAAGGAATAGATATGAATTCAAAAATACAATGGTTATTACAGCACCAAACGGCTAGTATTAACTTAACTAACATATCAAAACCGAAAGAAATATTGCAACTAGGAACAAAATTCCAATTAATAGATTATGTGTATGTATTTAGATATAATATTTTTGAAATAATAAAAAATGGTGTGAGTGCAGCCGATACACAACCGGCAGATCGTATTTATAGGCAAGCCGCATGGTTACCTGGCTGGAATAGTAAACCAAAATCGTCAAGCGGAAGAGAAATTAGAGATATTATCGATGAACATTACAAAGAGTTACATAAAGACGATGTTTCAATCGATATATACAATTTTACAGGATACGGGTATTCGTTAAGTGAATTAAATGTATTTGAAAATGCATTAATAACAACTGCTAACAAAATATTAAAAAATCCTATAGTCGGAAATACCAGAAATATATCAAGTAAATTTAAACCCGATCCTGTAATAAGTCAAAAAATAGTAAGTGTTAACGGTTCAACTAAGCCAATTAAAAAGAAAACAGCTAAAAAATCAACCATAATCCATAGTATTTTTAA
>WGBH01000520.1 GCA_015494435.1 Thiotrichaceae bacterium
ATATTATAATGCAACAATATTACCCTGTTGCATAGTCATCAATTAATTAAAAAATGAGTGTTTTTTATAAGCATTTGTATTTAAAGGGCATCTCAACTAATTTAAAAAGTTAAATTTTGTAACAAAATGCTTAAAAAGTGACTACTCTACTATCTGTCCTTCTCAGAGAAATTAAGATGAAAAAATCAGCTAAAGATGCCTTAAGTGAATTGCATCAAACGCTACAAAGCCTTTTCTTACCAGTCCTGTCTATAAATGGGTAACTTAATGGAAGCGATGCTCCTTATGTTCTCGATAAAAAAGGTGATTTTTATATTCTTATCAGTCCATTAGCCATTCTTCGACAATAAATAAATACCAAAAATAATCAATCCCATTCCTAATAAATAGATCAATGAAAAAGGTTCGCTTAAAATGCTAATAGCAGCAATCAAGGTGATCATCGGACCGCTGCCATTAGCTATACTGGTGTTAGCGGGGCCTATTCGAGCAATGGCTTCTGCAATAAGAAAACTAGGGATCAAAGTACAAGGGATAGCAATAATACCAATCATCACATACATTTGAGAGCTTAATATCAAGCTCTCAAATGGCTCGGTTATTGCAAAATGGATAAAGATAAACAATGATGCGCCTAGCATCGCAATACTGATGAATAAACGACTCCCTATTTGCTGGATATAAGCTTTGCTAAAGACCATATAAAAAGAAAAGCTAAAGGCTGACAGTCCAATTAATAACATCCCTTTTGCCGTGTGGTCACCTGTTAACAGGTTTTCTTGATAATACATAACCGCAATACCTGCATAAGTTAATAGCGTTGCTAATAACATATTACGAGTGATGTGTTGTTTAAAAAATAGAAAACTTAGAATGCTCACTATGGTTGGATAAACGAACAGTGTCATGCGTTCTAATTGTGCGCTGATAAATTGCAACCCCCAAATATCAAAATAGGCGGCAAGGTAATATCCGCAAAAGCCTATGGCAATAATCTCTAATACCATCTTCAATGATATTTTTTTTTCACTCTTGTGATGACGCTTTAACATTATCCAGCCGATAAGGAGATAAAAAGGGAGTGTAAACAACATCCGTAACGTCAGTAACGTAATCGCTTCAAGTGCTACACTACCATTTTGATAGACCAATTTGATAACAATTGGCTTAAGTGAAAACAAAGCCGTGCCGCTTAGAGCAAATAAAATGCCTGATACGGTTGAGGATGGTTGTAGAAAATCTCGCATAGTGTTTGCCTTTTTTCAAAAGAGGCAGCGAGATAAAAAACAAGGGGGGAGAAAGAAAAGTTGTTTCACCATACTGGTTGCTTTATCTCGCAGCCAGTATGTAAAATTTACAAAATAAACGACACCGTGGCTACTCTGATTAATTGCATCAGAAGCCAGTGTTTATATGTCATTATGCTGGGTGTCATTTTATTCATAGATTAATAGATTATTTAACCACTGTCATTTTAGTAATAACAACGGCTTCTAATGGAACATCTCCATGCGGACCGTGATTACCTGTTTTAACTTTAGCAATTTCATCCACAACGTCCATTCCTTCAATGACTTTTCCAAACACGGCATAACCCCAACCTTGTGGTGTTTCACTGCTATGGTTTAGAAAGTCATTGTCCTTTAAATTAATAAAAAATTGTGATGAAGCAGAATGAGGATTATTAGTACGCGCCATCGCTAATGTGCCGCGATCATTTTTAAGCCCATTATTGGCTTCATTCTTAATTGGAGCTTTTGTTGGTTTTTCACTCATGTCAGGAGTCATTCCACCGCCTTGAATCATAAAGCCTGGAATAACGCGATGAAAAATCGTGCCATCATAAAATGCATCTTTAACGTAATTCACCATATTCTCCGTTGAGATAGGTGCTTTATCAGCATAAAGCTCGATCATGATCGTCCCTTTATTGGTTTTCATTTTGATTATTGGATTAGTAGACATTTTTTCTCCTGAAGTTTTTGATTGGTTTTCTTTAACTGTTGATTGCTTTGTAGCTCCGCCATTTTGTGCATTACAACCTGTAAATAACATAAAAAAGGAGAAGAATAACAGTGTAAATTGTTGTATTGGTAGTAATTTCATTTATTTGCCATAAATTTAATCGTGTGGTTTATTTTTAAAACTCAAAGGGTGTTTATATCGATTCGATTCAATATCTTCAAGTGACTTATCTAAAAGTTCTTGCCTTCATCAAAGTAATTCAAGGCGCGTATCATAGCGGATTCATATCGGCTCTGCTACCATGCGCTTCGATTTTGGATTTGCATGGCATTTAATGTTCATCAGTTTAGTGTTGGTAGCTTATTAATCCTCTTCAAACTTCCCTAAATAATACAGATAGAAACAAAAATTATGCTTGAAATATACAATACACTCACTCATAAAAAAGAAGAATTCAAACCTATTGAAGCTAAAAAAGTTCGTATGTATGTCTGTGGAATGACAGTTTATGACTATTGCCATATCGGTCATGCACGGGTGATGATTGCTTTTGATGTTATTTATCGATACTTACTGCATAAAGGTTTTCATGTCACCTATGCGCGTAATATTACGGATATTGATGATAAAATTATTCAGCGTGCAATTGAAAATAATGAAGATTTTCATGATTTAACGCAACGCTTTATTGATGCAATGCATGCAGATGAAGAGAGTTTAGGCTTACTACGCCCGAGCATGGAACCGCGAGCGACGGATAATATCCCTGCCATACTTAAAATGATTCAGACCTTGATTGATAAAGAATATGCCTATCAGGGTGAAAATGGCGATGTCTATTATGATGTTTCAAAATTTAAGGGCTATGGTAAATTATCAAGACGAAAACTAGAGGATTTACGCCAAGGTGCAGGGGATCGTATTGCTATAGATACAGCAAAACATGACCCTCTTGATTTTGTTTTATGGAAACCTGCTAAAGAAGGCGAGCCTAGCTGGGATTCCCCTTGGGGAGCAGGTCGTCCAGGTTGGCATATTGAATGCTCGGCGATGTCAACTGAACTATTTGGAGCAACATTTGATATTCACGGCGGTGGAAAAGACCTGCAATTTCCACACCATGAAAATGAAATAGCACAATCAGAAGCTTGTACAGGACAACATTTTGCAAATTATTGGATACATAATGGTTTTATCCGTGTTGATAATGAAAAAATGTCAAAATCATTGAATAATTTTTTCACTATCCGCGAGGTATTAAAAAAATACCGTGGCGAAGAAATACGTTATTTTATGCTCACCAGCCAATACCGTAGCCCATTAAATTACAGTGAAGAACAATTAAAAAGTGCAAGCAAAGCACTAGCAAGACTTTATGTGGCTTTGCGTGGCTTACCTGAAGCAGAAGCGATTGAAAAAACAAATTATGCGTTTCGTTTTCATTCGGCTATGCACGATGATTTTAATACCCCCGAAGCACTGGCAGCATTGTTTGATCTTTCGCGTAAAACAAATAAAATTCATCAACAACAAGACAAAGAAGCCGCCGCTTCACATGGCGCATTATTAAAACAACTCGGTGCTATTTTAGGCATATTACAACATGATCCTGAGCAATGGCTACAAGGCAATGCGAGTGAGGAAGGTTTAAGTGCCGATGTTATTGAAGCGTTAATACAAAAACGTCTTGATGCGAAAGCGAATAAAAACTGGATGGAAGCTGATAAAATTCGTGATGACTTAAGCCAGCAAGGCATCTCATTGGAAGATAAAGGTACAGAAACTATTTGGCGTAGAGATTAATTATTTAAAAATTTTTACATAAAAACACTATCAAGGAAGCTTTAAATATCAAGTTTAAAGCTATCTGTGTGGTTTACAGGTAATTGAAGCTGACAATTTGCGATAAACTAGGTATATTAGCTGACGAATAAAAATTTCATGATCTTTATTTCTAATAAGCTATGGATAGGCTTGAATTCATATGATAAACCACCCCAAAAATAGTACTTCCTCGTCCTTTATCAAAAAATATTCTTACCTTAATCAATATTGTCTCTCTTTGTTCTTTTGTTTTTTTCTGCTCTCTCTTTCAGGTTGTGGAGGAGCAGGTGGCGGAGTTATTGCAAAGAAAACGCCTCTTATTGTTGCTACTGAGAAGAAAACGGTAAGCGCTAGTACCGATAATGATAAAAAAAATAATATAAAAACTAAAACAAGCAAGAAAAAGAAGTCAAAACGAAAAGTTGGACGTATCAAAAAACGTCCTATTCCCCCTCGCCCGCCCTCCAATGCGATCAGTGAGCGTGCTCTCGCTGCGAATATCAATGCACGTCAAAAAGCAGAAATTGCACGTTTTCTTAAACAGGGAGCAAGTGCCAATGCGATAGGAACCAATGGCGAACCTGTACTGTACACTGCAATACGGGTTGGCTTGCTGGATGTTGCAGATAAATTAGTTCTTTATGGTGCAAAAGTTGATACTAAAGCAAGAAATGGCAAGGCTCCTTTGCATTTAGCGATTGAAAGAAATTTGAACGGTATGATTCAGTTGTTGCTCGAAAATGGTGCTAATGCAAGTGCTGCATCGCCAGAAGGATACCCTTTGGAAATGGCGATAACGAAAGGTAATACTGCTTTAGCCAAGAAATTACTCTCCTACTCAGCTGATGCCAATGCCAGAGGTAAGCAAGGAACAATGTTACAAATGGCAATTCAAAAAGGTAATGGAGAATTAGTTAATTCACTCTTGGAGTATTCTGCAAATGCTAATACCGCAGGTAGAGAAGGAACACCGTTGCAAATGGCAATTCAACGAGGGAATTTAGGAATAGCAAAAGCATTGCTCGATCATTCGGCGAATGTGAATACGGGGGGTAGAAAAGGAACACCGATTCAGATCGCGGTAAGAACAGGCAATTCAAAACTAGCCGCTCTATTAATGAAACATCATGCAGATGTTTCGGTAACCGATGGTGCAGGTGAAACATTACTTCACAAAGCAGCCGCGAAAGGTTTAGCAACGATTGCAGGTATCTTGGCCAGAAATGGTGCTAATGTAAATGCGCGCGATAAATCCAAAGAAACGCCATTGCATGAGGCAGCCGCTAAAGGTCACTTATCAACAGTAAAAGTCTTATTGGATAGTGGGGCAAATTTAAACGCAAAATCAGCAAAAAACTGGACAGCATTACACGAAGCGGCTCGCTTTGGACATGCTAATGTCGTGTCTTTCTTAATGAATAAAGGGCTTAATCCTCGTGCAAAAACCAGCGAAGGACAAACCCCTAAAAGTCTAGCAGCACACTTAAATCATGCAGATGTTATGGGATTACTGGCTCGTTATTAGGAACTAGCAGGTGCTTGTGCCGCGATTAAACGATCCATTGAACGATAGCTAACAGCTTCACTCAGATGTACTGTTTGAATTTCTTCACTGCCTGCTAAGTCCGCAATAGTGCGGGCTACTTTTAAGATGCGATGATAAGCACGAGCGGATAATTTAAACTTTTCCAACACTTGAGCTATTAATACTTCGTCTTGCGGTGATAGTTGGCAATATTGCTCTATTTGCTTATTACTTAAAAAACGATTCGCCTTTTCCTGTCGAAGCTGTTGTCTTTCGCGCGCTACAATCACACGTTTTCTAACCGTTTCACTGCTGTCACTGTGTTCTGGTCTTTGCAGATCTTGACGCGATAAACGCGGTACTTCTATTTGTAAATCAATACGATCCAAAAAAGGTGCAGAAAGTTTAGAGCGATAACGCCGTTGTTGCTCTAAGGAACATTGGCAATTATCTTTTAGATCACAATCATAGCCTTGAGGACAAGGGTTCATGGCGGCAATGAGTTGAAATCTTGCAGGATAAGTTGCTTGCCTTGCGGCGCGTGAAATAGTGATTTTTCCTGTTTCTAAGGGTTCACGTAGAACTTCTAATACTTTACGATCAAATTCTGTTAATTCATCCAGAAATAAAATGCCATTATGTGCTAGTGATATTTCACCTGGGCGCACCTGCGCGCCACCACCGACTAAAGCAACCCCTGATGAGGTATGATGAGGGTCGCGAATAGGACGTTGTCCCCATTGTTGATACTCAAAACCTTGATGACTAATGGATGCAACAGTGGCAGATTCCAGTGCTTCTTCATCTGTCATTGGGGGTAAAATAGTCGCCAAACGTGTTGCTAGCATTGTTTTTCCCGTACCAGGTGGGCCGATCATTAACATATTATGTGCACCTGCTGCCGCAATCTCCAAAGCACGTTTAGCTTGAAACTGCCCTTTCACCTCATTTAAATCAATAGAATACTTTGTAGCATTATCAATATTTACCCGCTCATAAGGCGAAAGCCGTTGTGTATCCTTTAAATGTTCAGTAATTTTTAATAAATGATTGGCCGTATAGACAGGTAAAGAAGAAATTAAACTTGCTTCATCAGCATTTTCTTCAGGAACAAATAAAGACCGTTGTTCTTTGTCAGTGGCAAAAGCAGTGGGTAGTACACCTTTTACTTTGCGTAATTTACCACCAAGAGAAAGCTCGCCGATAAATTCATAGTCTGATAAGGACTGCTCAGGGATTTGCCCTGAGGCAGCTAAAATACCCAATGCAATGGGTAAATCAAAACGTCCTCCATCTTTAGGAATATCAGCAGGTGCAAGATTGATGGTGATACGATTATTCGGAAACTCAAAACGTGAATTAAGAATCGCAGCGCGAACACGGTCTTTACTTTCTTTAACCGCCGTTTCTGGCAAACCAACAATTGACAACGCCGGTAAACCCGCACTTAAATCAACCTCCACAATGACCTGTGGTGCATGAATTCCATCATTGGTACGGCTATAGACAAGGGCTAGGCTCATGAGCTAATTCATTGTTAGGGTTAAAATATTGACCATAACAGATGAAAATCCGTTCACATATTTTTCATAGATAGGAGGTATACTTTACCCCTTTTTAGGAGAGCATAGTATGTCAAAAGATTTGGACAGCATAAAACAGCAACTGCGACAATTTGCTAAAGAGCGAGATTGGGATCAGTTTCATTCACCTAAAAATTTTTCTATGGCACTTATCGTAGAATGTGCGGAATTAGTTGAACACTTTCAATGGTTGAGCGATGAGCAAAGCAAACATTTATCAGCAAAAACATTGGACGAAGTTTCTTTAGAAATGGCTGATATTATGATTTATCTAATACGTTTAGCCGATAAATTAGATGTAGATTTACTACAAAGCGTAGAACGAAAGATTGAATTAAATGCGATTAAATACCCCATAGAGAAATCAAAAGGCATTGCTAAGAAGTACAATCAGCTTTGATACTTGTTTATTCAATATTTGCACTAGTTGGACGAGTTTACAAAAACCCGCCCCGCATCAGATATGTATGGAATAAGCAAGAAATTTACTTTTTAACCGCTTTTTCATACATTTTTACAGCAGCATTCATTTCCTTAAGTAAAGATAAATTCTTACTCGCTGCTAATTTTAACCCTGCCTCAGAAACATCAGTATTGGCTAAAACAGGCTTATACTCAGTCCATAACCCCCTGACTTTCTCCAATTGAGCAAGAATATCTTTATCAGTGGTTGCCAAAAGACCTAAATCAGCATCACCTTTAACTAGACCTGTGAGTGTTTTTTCAAATAGCGTTACCGTCTTACCCAAGGCATCTTTATTGGCATCAGCCTCTATGCCGTTTGCAATCAAGAGTAATTCTTTGGTC
>WGBH01000521.1 GCA_015494435.1 Thiotrichaceae bacterium
CAATCTACACGTTTACAATCAGCAATTTCAACGACATGACTCCGATAAGCTCTGTGTCTTAACTTACGTTTTTTACGAGAAACTCGAACAATGCGCTTAGTCCTTGCCGCTTGATATCCTGCACGGTAGCCTTTTTTATAACAAGAGCGACAATTATGTCTTGTGCGATTATTTCTTCGTCTTACCTTATGATAAATTTTTCTTTTAAATGCTTTTTTAACAAACCTTACCTGAGGACAATTAGCCGCATAAATACGCTGTTTATAAGTAGCTATATAGTTATCACGCTGAATCCACTCCTTAGCGTCACCATGATAAACACGAATAACTTGCACTGGCTGATTGCACATATTCATTGCATCAACCTCAGGCCATGCAAATGCAGGCGTAAAAACTGTACTTGCTAACAACAATATTGTTGCTAGCAATATTTTAATTGGTGATATCCTTTTCATCGCTTATCTCCTGCTTAAGTTTAATTATGGGAGCTTCTTTAAAATTCAGACTCAAAATCTTAAAGGGAATTAAAGCAATCAATTGAATAAAGACAACAAACGGATAGGACTAAAGGCTAATATTCTCAGATAAAAAAAAGTATCAATAGAGCTTTGGCTATGGATAGCACTTTATTTGCGGAAGAAATAGAGAAATTAACTTTATACAGGGCCGATAAAGAATTTCCTAAGTGTAACGTATCCACCGCAATAGGTTCATTTTGGTGGATACGCTATTACTTATTTATTTTTAAGATTAATTAATACGCATAAGCCGTTTTCCCATCAATCGCTAAAGTCGGACGATCAAATAGTCTGCCGTATTCGTCTGCGGCACAGTAGCCTGTTTTTGTTGAAACAAACAAGGCTTTAGGGGCAGTATCAAAGCCGAAGCTGGCGATTTGCTCACGGGCTTTATCACTATAGGGGATACCCATCATATCGAAGTAGTTACGATAATCTAGCTCTGCAGCATAGGAGTAGGCGATAACAAGCCAATCATTGTCGTGAATAGCATTGATCTCATCAAGCGTGTAATTTGAAAAACCAACCGATGCCTTGCGGTTTTCCCAGTCTTGTTTAGCACGACGCATTTCACGTTCTAAAATATGCACTCTTGCTAATACATGCCAACCGTTTTCTAGTTTGCCCATTTTTTCTGCGTGCATCATGGCTTCTATTTTAAGCAAATACTGTTCGCCTAGCCCTGCTTTTTCCCATAGATTGGTTTTAAGGTAGCTTTTAACATCCGCCTGACCGACTGCGCTTTGTATGGTCTCAAATAAAGATTTAAACGGTAAGCCTTGGCAATCTGGATCTTGATTAGTATCTGCAAAGTATCTTGACTTAGTGTAATAAGAGAAGGTATTGGTTGCGGCATGATTTGGAAAGCCTTCAAAGCGTTTCATTTGTAGGCTATGCCCCATTTCATGAATGTCGCCATGTCCAATGGGATTAAATGCCCAGTACGCATCGTAAGGATTACCCGAGCAACCATAGCCACAGCTTGCTTGATCAGCATTCATATGTTTCACTTTGTCAATGGTTTCAATGGTTAAGCCTTTGGATTCTGCCCAATCGTGAATTTCGGGGACGGCATCAACGCCTTCGCCTTTGAATCCTGCTAAAACGTGTGGGTAGTTACTGGTGTATTTCACCACCGCATTTGCAAGTCCTTCAGCTGTCCCGCCCCATTTTGGATCATTAATCGACTCTATCATTTTGTCCAGTTTTGAATGCACTTCAAAACCTGTGGTCGCAATTTCAGCCCAGTCAAATTCATTTGCCGCTAACTTCTGAGCAAATGAAGCATTATCAGCAGGGCTGGACCAATAGGCATGTTCACCTACATTTTGGAAGTTAAAGGAGACGGGTAAATCTTTTTTATCAAAGGCCAGTTGCAAAGGACCACCATAAGGAGAGGTAAACGCAATCGTTTCCCCTGATTTTATTTCTATATGTTGACTTTGTAGGAATTTAGGGCGTTTATAGCCATTTTTTGCCCATTGATGGGTAGAACCTGAGCGTAAAGTATTAATAAAAACACTTACTTTTACATCACTGTGATCGGTACGTGTGACAGTGACCGTTTTTCCTGGTAAGGCATAAGCTCCTGTAGAGCGGAATCCTTTGGTGCTATTGAGATTGACGGTTCTTGTAGTGGCAGTGATATGACTAAAATCGCTACGGCTAAAGTTTCCTATATCCGCCTGTGCAGGGTTAATATTGCGGTAATTATAAACCGCATAATCAGCGTAGTAGGATTTCATAAACTCATTATCATCCGTGGTGATTTTATCCATTGGAAACCTTACACTTTGGCGGAATTTATCGCCTGTTAAAGCGAGTAATTTTTGTAAACGATAACCGTCTTCATTGAAAATATTTTTTCGATTAGCATCAAAACTACGCATGATATCGCGCACGGTGTTTGCACCTTGTATGAACTCGCTCTCTAACCCTGTCACAGCAGAACAATTTTCATCCTCACATTGATTCCAATTAAAGCTGTAATCCTGTTGTTTAAGGTGCTGGAAAAGGGTTTTTATTTTGGCAACATCGGTTGATAACTTGCCAATATCGCTAACGGGATTATAGTTTTGCAAGCTTAAGCGTTTCCAGTAATTATCCCATTGATAAGTGACATCAAATACGGATGAGAAAAGTGCTTTACCGAGTGCTTTTTGGTCGCCATCATTATGAAGGTATAGGACAGGAATACCTTGTGCTAAGGCTTGATTGACCCTCGCTGCAATGGCATCAACGTCATCATCGCTTTGACTGATCTGTGAAATAATAAGCAAATCGGTATCTTGATTTAAACAGGAGGAGAGCGCATCTGCATCACACGCATCGGCATCATTATAGTGAATTTGTCCCGCATAATGTTGATCTAGCCATGCTCTGGTTTTACTCTCATCTTTAAACCAATAGCTTTCATCAAGATGGCTAAGAGTCACATTAAAGGGTGCAGTTTTTAGATCATTACGCTGGGTTAGCCAACCGAGCGCATTTTCCATTAATTGCTCCATTTGTGCGTTACCTGTGACTCGCAAAGGATTTGCTCCCATGACTAAATAACGCCCAGCCCCTTTTTTACCAATAATCGCAATCTCTTTGTTATAAACTGTGTTGCCCGATTTTGAGACCGCATTAGTGATTAATAAGGGCGTGTTTTTACCCAATGTTGAGGTAAATAAACTCGCATCATGAGTAGGATTCCAGTCTATTGAGGTTAAGCTAGAACCGTCCGCTTTTTCACTACCATCATCATTCAAATTAAAGATGCTTGCTTTAGCATCTAATAAAAAGGTTTTGCTCGCTTCAATCTCAGCTAAGGTGGCATCAATTAATTCCTGTTCGGTGACATTGCTGACATCACCTGATTGAATTGCATCGGAGATAGCAGTATTCGCCGTTACTTTGATCGACAAGGTGGTTTGACGTGATTGTGTACCATCACTGACTTCAACCACGACAGAATAATCACCTGCTACTAGTGTTTGATTTACGCTGATATTACCCTGAGCATCAATAGTAAAAGGCGTATTGCCAATAATACGGTAATTTAATGGATCGCCTTGATAATCGATGGCATTTAAACGGGCAACGGTACTACCGATAGCGGTTTTACCCGAGATAAGGTAATTGCTTTCATGTTCACTAAAGGCAGGGGCTTCTGGCATAGAACCATAGACTTCAACTTCTGCTAGGTGTAAACAATTATCCTTATCCGCTTTGACAATCAAATAATTGCCTGATTTTGCTGTGCTAAAAACAGTTTCTTGTGCTGTTGCATTGCCTTTTAGTGTTGCCACTTTATCAGCAGGATTCAGCGTACCATTATAGGGGCTTGAACTAATATAAACAGAAGCATTTTCTAAGCGAGCCGTATTGGAATGACGCCCCTGAATAATAAATTTAGTGATATTACTTGGCTGAGGTAGGGCTAATTGCCACCAGTTTTCACCCGAACTGCATTGGGTATGATTATACGTTGTCACATCACCATCAATTGCCTTACTCGGTGGACTGTAATAATAGTAACCATTACGTGGGGCTTGTGTTGCCACGCCAAACTGTTGTGCGATATTAACCGCATTTTTTACCTGAATTGTAAAGGCAGGAAGGCTTACCTCACTGTTACCATCACTGACACTAATCACAATATTTGATGTTGTCGATTCCTGCGTCGGTGTGCCTGATAATACGCCCGTTGTGGTATCAAAACTTGCCCAATCAGGTTTATTGCTGATACTAAAACGGAGGGTATCAGTCATATCGACATCCGTTGCCGTTGGGGTAAAAGTATATTGATCCCCTGTGGTTAATGTTGTAATTGGTTCACCTGAAATCACAGGAGGAGTGTTCAGGGTTTTTCCTGTTGGTATTAGGCTGATACGATCAATCACCGCACCTAAGCTATTATTTTGTTTGTCTAATTCTTTAATACTAAGACGTTGCGCACTGCCATTACCAATAAAAGTAACACGATAGCGTTGCCATGCTGATGTAGGGGTCACGGCAAGTAGTTTTTTATCATCAAGCCACACTTCAAAGTCAGAAGATTTTTTTCTACGCGCATAGGCATCTAAACTGAATTCATATTCTATACCTTGTTCTGTCTGCATCGTTTGACTTAAACTATTAAACTCATTTCCCACATCCAGCTCTATTTTATGTGACCCTAATGTTGCACGTTTACCGAGTCTATTTGTCCAAACTTCACCTGCACCTTCCCAGCCTTTGAACTGAACCAATTTCCAGCGTCCATTATCTTGGTTAATGCTGAAATCCTCAAAACTTCCATTCACAATTAACTCATTACTTGCGGTAATACTCACATTATCAATAACAGTACCTAAACTATTATTCTGATTGGCTAACTCCCGAATGGAGATGGTTTGCTCACCACCTGAGCCAGTAAAATACGCTTCATAGCTTGCCCATTTATGATCGGGATAAAAAGTTGCAATCACCTCACCATCAATCAGTAGCTCAAAATCAGAACTGTGCTTTCTACGCGCATAAGCATCCAAACGAAAACGATATCGTTGCCCTGCAATGGTTGTTATTGTTTGGCTCAAGGTATTTAGCTCATAACCGACATCCAGTTCAATTTTATAACTCCCATTGGTTGCTGTTTTTCCTAAAGCATTTGTCCAGACCTCTCCTGCTCCCTGCCAGTTATCAAAGGTGACTAATTTCCATTTATTATGATTTTTAGTAATGGTAAAGTTTTCAAAACTACCGTTTGTAATGAGGTCATTACTTTGTGCAAGAATGGACGGTGAAATAGAAAGTGCTAAGGCAAATGCAGATAATCTGCTTATGGTTTTGTTACGCATAAAGCCCCCTATAATGCGGTTTAAGTGGATGTGACGACCAAAATAATAGCAGTTATTAAATAACTTTACCTGAATTATTAAATAAAAAACATTAAATAAATGGACAAAAGAAAAAATTGGCATTAAGGAAGTTCTTAAGAGGTTATTTCATGTGCATTTCTTGGTTTATCCAACTTGATAGAAAGAAATAATGGTACTATGTTTTATGGTGCAACTTTTATTCATCAACACCAAGGTAACGGTATGAACAAAGCAATAATGGCAAGTAGTATTTTTTCCATAGCCCTTTTATCAGCATGTGGTGGTGGGGGTACAAATAATAATATTGATGATATTGATAATAATATTGATAATAATACCCCCCAACCTTTTGCAGGTGCGGTTAATGGGGTTGATCCTATTGTCGAATTAACCCTTAAACAGCCTCGCTCTGTACAAATTCTTTCCCGAACGGTTTTGTATACATCAGAAGGCGGTTATGAAGGGGATATTCGTTATATAACGCAACATTATTCAGATGGAACGAGTAATGAAGTGTTTCAATTAGTCACTAATATCAGTTCTTTAAATATCAAAGATGTACAAAAACAACAATCGTCTGATTTTAGTTGCTCTGATGGTTCTAGTTTAAAAATGAATATCTCCTCTGATTTTTCAAGCGGTGAAGTGATTACAACGGGTAAACACAATGGTCAAAACATTGATTGCAAATCCAGTTTTGCTTCTCTTTTACCCACAACCGTTTTTGATCGACAATCCATTACCGCTCTACTGCGTGGTTGGGGAGCTAATTACGCAACTGCTGACTACTCTAACTGTACGCATGAGATTGAAGATATGAATGGCTTTAGTAAAGAGTGTGTTGGTGAAGAATTAGTAAATTATACGATTACTGATGATACGGGTAAAATTCATAAGCTAACAACTAAAGTTAGCTTTAAATAATGAGAATTTAAAATGAATGACCTTGCCTATCAACTTGATATTGGACATGATATCAGCGTAGAAGAATACCTAAGTGGTGAAAAAACAAGTCAAATCAAATACGAATACGTTGATGGACAGGTCTATGCAATGGTGGGTGCTAAACTGAATCATAATCGTATTGTGCGTAATGCAACCTCATTACTTTGGAATTTGTTAAGAAATACTCCCTGCGAACCTTTAAGCAGTGATATGTTATTGCAAACGTCTAACCAAAAATATCGCTATCCTGATGTAAGGCTACTCCAAGGAAATAAACGCACAAATAGCTTGATGAGGTTTTTCATAGGCAAGGCATGGGACGCAGGTAATGGTCGCTCCCTTGCCAAGTCCCATAACGCAGTCCTATGAGACACCTCGTCAAGCCCGTAGGGAAGCCCCAGAGAGGGCAATCTTTATATAAATATAATTCTTGAATTAACTAGCTAGTCCTGCGAATTATATTTTATAAATCTTACCCTCTCTGAGGCTTCTATTTGCGCGTTTATTTCCTTGGAGTAGCCTAATGGTAGGCTGTCGAAACGCCCCACGAAAAAACAACAATATCATTTAAATTCAATGATATATAAG
>WGBH01000522.1 GCA_015494435.1 Thiotrichaceae bacterium
AGATCTTCCACTCGATTTTTTTGTCTTGCCCTAATCTTGTGTATGCGCCTTGTTAAATGGATGCGCCTATCGCTGATCCATTGCTTGCTTTTATCTTTTTCGTTGCTCAATAAGTCCCTCTTAGATAAGAGGCTATCAAGCTCTAGCATTAATGGCATAAGCTTTTCCTTTTGAAACTCAGCACCATAATCAGCCGAATCGGTTTCACTGAAAGCGGTTTGAAAAGTCCTGACACCAGAGTCAAGGGCGACTATCTTTAAATGGCTTTGCTGGCTTGTATTGGTTTCTATTCTTGCCTGAACATTGGTAAACCATTGACCGTTGTAAGCATGACGATAAATATTTAATGCCTGTTCCCACTTTTCTTCATTCTCTGGATAAATCCTTATCTTTTTGCTGATGACGATTTCCGTTTTGCTTTCCATCGTAGGAATTGATAAAGTAGGTAATGAAAGCAATGAGGGTTTTTGTGTCAAATTGATCGGTAGAATCTGCCTCTTCCAAAAGCTCGATGCGCCCACCTGATAATTCAATGATCCATTTAATGAGAGGGAATCCTGTTCGAGTGATTCTATCTGATGTGGTTGCCACAAGATGGAGTGAATTTCCTTCGATAGCTCGTTCCAAAATGGCTTTATATCCGCGTCTATTTTGGTTACATCCGTTTTGGCAATGTCAGAGCGTCTGGATAGTGCTTTTTAAGCCGTCTTTCCTGTGTTTCGCGTGAGCTTTGGTGCTTCTTGCTGGATACACGGGCATAGAGGATAACAACGCTTGGTTCTTCAACCCACACTCGATAGTGTCCTCCTTTTGTTTTCTTGACCTGATCATAGTATCCCTTTTTTATTCAATTCTGGATCGTTTCGTTGGTAATATGCTCTTTCTTTGCTATCCATCCCGTTGACTTCCACATCGTAACTCCAGTTTAGTTTTTTTTAGTTATTTTAGTGGCTTTAGTTTAAATCTTCAGCTGTCAAGTGTAAACATTATATCCTACTTTATAGCTAAGGAGCTTAGCTGGGCGGGTTTTGTTATCTTCTAATTCTTAAACGATTCGTTGTTCGTGCTAACTTAATAAGCTCGGTCATTATTTGCATTTCCCGTACTAGATCTTGATACGCTTCACTGCCTATTTTTACTGCTTTTATCTTTTGTTTGGCTCGCTTGATAGATTCCTTAGCCGCCTTTGCATCTAATTTACTACTACGTATAATCCTATCTGCTAATATAGTAACCACGCTAGGTTGTACTTCTATAATCCCACCAGAAACAAATAAGCTTTCTCGGGTTCCATCTGCCGCAGTATAGTGCATTTCCCCAGGTTTTAATGTTGAAAGAAGTTGAGTGTGTCCTGCTAAAATGGTTAATCCTCCCATTGCTCCCGATACTGTAACATCTGTTATTTCTCCATGAAATATTTGTTGATGCGTATCGACAACATGAAGGTATAACGTATTCTTCATAAAAATTATCCACTTTTATTATTTGGTCTGCTAACTTTGAAGGGGCTTTGTTATATCACATTAGCATAACGAGGTTTGTTACCCTATCGTAATATCTTTAATAGCAAAATACTTCAATCTTTAGTGGTCTTTAGGCAAGATTAAAACAGTGTAGGTGGGGGTATAAAATCCTCCTAGTAACTTTATTACTTGGAAGTTCTTTCGTGCGTAATATCAGTGATTAGCAGACAATAAATCCAATGGTTTCTGAAAAAAATATCATATAAATATTGAACTATTGACTTCCGTGTCATGCTAAGACGGATAATCGTTTCTAGCTTGAAAAAAATCAGTTTTGGTTATATATATAGGGCTTAAGATTTAGAATTAAATAATCTACGAAATCTAATTTACCCAGTTAAAAAAATCTGTATCAAGTTTCGTATCTTATCTCTCATTAATGGTAGTTATCTAATGTTCTATCTTTTCAAGAAAATTGTTGGTTTTCTTTTGTTGGTTACGACCGTTGGTTGGGTCTCAATCCAAGCTTTAATGCATACTTTCTCTTAATTTTGAAATATCATCATTGTAAACTCTGCTCATTTTAAGGAATCTTCACTATGTCTAGTGCAAAACGTTATTCACCCGAGGAAAAAACTCTGAGTAGAGTCAAATATGGGTTAAAAGGTTTCCTGCTCTTTGTTCTACCTCTTCCTTTATTGATAGCGACTATTATTTCCTTAGTGCGTGGAGAAATATTGCATACCCTTGTATCAGCCGCCTCTTTTTCAGGTTTTATGCTGTCTGCCTTGCTTGCACGTGAAGGGTTTAAGCGAGAGGGGAAGTATCAGCGTAGTCGCTTTGCAAAGGCTCCAATACCTTTTAAAAGTATTGCCGCTTTATTTCTTGGACTCAGCACAGGCTTAACCGTTTTGTTTGCTACTGGGGATGGTTTTTCTTTACATCATATTTTTTATAGTGTGTTTATGGGAGTTGCCACTTTATTAGGGTTTTACTTCTCTTATGGTTTAGACCCACGTAAAGATAAAACAGGTGGTATTTCTTTAAACGTGAGTGCTGATGAGGTTTTTGAAGCTTTAGAGGCTGCGGAAGTAAAAATAGCAGGTATCGAAACGGCGAGAAAAAATATTCATAATTTAGAATTAGATCAGCACTTAAAAAATATTATTAAAAAAGCACGTCATATTGTCGAGACGATTAAAAATAATCCTAATGATTTAGAT
>WGBH01000523.1 GCA_015494435.1 Thiotrichaceae bacterium
GATATAAAGTTATCCTATTGAATGATGATTTCACACCAATGGACTTTGTAGTCGAAGTTTTGCAAAATTATTTTGGACTAAACCAAGAAGCAGCAACACGTGTGATGTTAAATATTCATACTAAGGGCAAAGGTGTCTGTGGCATCTATACGAAAGAAATAGCCGAAACGAAGGTTGATATGGTGAATGAATATTCACGTGAATGTCAACACCCGTTATTATGTACTATGGAAGAGGCATAGAATAATGTTAAGTGCAGAAGTCGAATATTCAATTAATCGTCTGTTTACAAAAGCACGCGATAAGCACCATGAGTTTGTGACAGTAGAACACTTACTTTTAGCAATGACAAGTAATCCTACCGCTGCAGAAGCTTTACGCGCCTGCGGTGTTGATATTCCTGTTTTACAAACAGAATTAGAAAGTTTTATTGAAGAGAGCACCCCCATTTTAACGGAAGCTGATGAGCGTGAAACGCAACCCACCTTAGGATTTCAACGGGTTATACAACGTTCTGTGTACCATGTACAGGCTTCAGGTAAAGGTGAGGTCACAGGGGAAAATATTTTAGTTGCCATTTTTGGTGAAACAGAATCTCATGCCGTTTATTACCTCTCACGTCAAGATATGTCACGTCTGGATTTGGTGAACTATGTTTCTCATGGCATCCATAAAACAGAAGATGAACTTTCTTTAGGTGAATTTCTAATGGACGAAGACATAGATAATGATATGTCTGAAAATACTGGAGTTGCCGAAGAGGAAGAACCCGTTGAAACGCCCTTACAACGTTTCGCAAGCAATCTAAATCTACAAGCTGAAACAGGAAAAATTGATCCATTAATTGGTCGTGATGATGAAATTGAACGGGCAGTGCAAGTACTTTGTCGTCGTCGTAAAAATAATCCGTTACTTGTGGGTGAAGCAGGAGTCGGTAAAACCGCAATTGCAGAAGGGCTAGCTAAGCGTGTTGTTGATAAAGAAGTCCCTGAAGTATTGCAAGATGCAACGATCTACTCATTAGATCTTGGCGCATTAGTCGCAGGCACTAAATACCGTGGTGATTTTGAGAAGCGTCTCAAAGCAGTTTTAAATCAAATAAAAGAAGAAGACCACGCAATTCTCTTTATCGATGAAATCCACATAATTATCGGTGCAGGAGCGACCTCTGGTGGCACAATGGATGCATCCAATCTAATTAAACCTATGCTGGCATCAGGTGAATTAAAATGCATGGGGTCAACAACTTATCAGGAATACCATAGTATTTTTGAAAAAGATAGAGCGCTCGCGCGTCGCTTCCAGAAAATCGATATTAATGAGCCTAGTATTTCTGAGACATTTTTGATCCTCAAAGGATTAAAAACACATTATGAAAAATACCATGACGTAAAATACACATTACCTGCCTTGGAATCTGCGGTGGAGCTTTCAGCACGCTATATTACAGACCGTCATTTACCTGATAAAGCGATTGATGTTATTGATGAAGCGGGCGCACGTCGTCAGTTAGAACCAAAATTAACCCGTAAAAAGACGATTTCAGTCGGTGATGTGGAGGCAATTATTGCTAAAATGGCACGTATTCCACCAAAAACCGTTTCCTCTTCGGATATGGATGTGTTGAAGAAGTTGGATAAAAATCTAAAACGAGTCGTTTTTGGTCAGAATGAAGCGATCGATCAACTTTCAACTGCAATTAAAATGGCACGTTCAGGATTGCGTGAAGACAATAAGCCAATTGGCTCCTTCTTATTTGCAGGCCCTACAGGTGTTGGTAAAACGGAAGTCACTAAGCAATTATCAGAACATTTAGGCATTGAGCTATTACGTTTTGATATGTCAGAATACATGGAACGCCATACTGTTTCACGTCTCATTGGCGCACCTCCTGGCTATGTTGGCTTTGATGAAGGCGGTTTATTAACCGATGCTGTGAATAAAAATCCACATGCTGTTTTACTTTTAGATGAAATCGAAAAAGCTCATCCTGATGTTTTCAATATCCTATTGCAAGTCATGGATAATGGTAGCTTGACGGATAGTAATGGACGAAAAATAGATTTCCGTAATGTTATTCTAGTAATGACCAGTAATGCAGGAGCGCATGATATTAGCCGTGGCTCAATGGGCTTCACGCAACAAAATCATTCAACCGATATTGGCAAAGCCATTGAACTGGCCTTTTCACCAGAATTTCGTAATCGCTTAGATGCCGTGATACAGTTTAAACCATTGATACCCAAAGTGATTGTTTCAATTGTTGATAAATTCTTAATTCGTCTAGAAACACAATTAGTTGCTAAAAACGTAACCCTTATTGTGGATGATAAAGCCAAACGCTGGCTTGCTAAAGAAGGCTATGATGTAAAAATGGGCGCTCGTCCAATGGAACGCCTGATTCAAGAGCAAATCAAACGCCCTCTTGCTGATGAACTACTCTTTGGTAAACTCAATAAAGGCGGAACCGTTCGAATCAGTGAAAAATCAGGAAAATTAACACTTGCCTACGGTGAAAAGGCTGTTCCAGTATAGCCTTCTAACTTCTGAGAAAAGGTGTGATTTAAAATAAAAACAGACCCAGCCTAGGCTGGGCACTCTTCCTACCGCACAAGCTGAATTCAGGATAAGGATTTCCTTTCATTCCTATAGTGCGTTCTCAAATAGGAGTTTGGGTGCGAGAAGTACCCCAATGATTCTTCTCCCAAACTCAAGTTACCTCATAATGGGATTCTTCTTAATAGCACTCAACAATGGCTTCGCCAATTTTTTCCAAGGTCTCCGTAAAGATAGCATCATCTTGTTGCAGTAATGTCATACGAAAGCCATTTATATGGCTACCAAAACCTGTTAAAGGGACGACACAAACCCCTTTTGACCCCATTAGCTCATACACAAATTGAAAATCATCTGAAACCGACCCTGCTTCTAATTTATCCAAGAAAAGACGTACTGCCTTATTTTTAGCATCAAGTTTAGCCCGTGGTAAATCTAATAACTCCACTACACAGTAGAAAACACCTTTGGGTTTATTCATTCTTACCTGCGGAATTTTTGCAAAAAATGCCATTGCCTCATCGGCACGACGTTCGTATTTACGAATACGCGAGGCTAAATAACTCTTATACTCAGGATGAGAATATAAATGCGGTAAAATGACTTGAGGCAGAGTGGTGGAACAAACTTCCAACATTTTAGCGAGTAAAATCATCTTTACATAATCACGAAAATTCTCATCTTTTTCTGCATTATAAATCTCTACCCAGCCACAACGGGAGCCTGGCCATGGAATATCTTTACTAATACCTTTTAAACTTAATCCAGGCATGTCGCCTATAATCTCATGCAAATAGGTCATTTCTACACCATCAAAGGTCATGTGATGGTAGATTTCATCAAAAATCAAAAAACAGTTGTACTGCTTAGCAATATCAATAATTTTTTCTAGGGTTTCACGCCGATATACACTACCTGTTGGATTGTTAGGATTAATCACCAAAATAGCAACGACACTGTCATTGTATTTCACCTTATTTTCAATCTCTTCAAGATCAGGCTCCCAGTTATTTTCAGGGTCTAAGGCATAAGAAATAAAATCACAGCCTGCATGCATGGCTTCAGCGGTGGCATGAGAAGGATAAGTTGGAGAAGGCATAAGCACACGCACTTCACGCGGTAAATTATTGAGGATTTTATTAATCGCCTCCCCTAACCCATTAAAGAATAAAATATCATCAATAGTACAAATTTTCTCGCTAGAAAAATGTTGCAAAACAAACTCACGCGCCTCAATAAAACCCCGTGAATCCGTATAAGCAAAGCTTTTATCATCTGATATTTTTTCTTGGGTAATCGCTTTCATCCAATCAGGTACTGCTTCACCCGCAGAAACAGGGTCACCAATATTTTCCCAAATCATTGAAAAATTTCCCAACTGTTCCAATTGTTTGCCAATTAAAACAACTTCTCTAATGGGGTAGCTTAATAAAGCACTATCTGCACGTAGTAGGTTTTTCCTCACAATATCACTCTGCTTTTTTAGTTTGTTAAATTAAAATTATTAGGAAAACTATAGCATGGATTGTATTAAAAATTGGAATACAATAGCGTACTGTTTATAAGCAGACAGTGGAAT
>WGBH01000524.1 GCA_015494435.1 Thiotrichaceae bacterium
ATATAATAATATGCTAATATTGGAAAGAATTTCAAAATAATAAACGTGGGGTCATGAAAATCACAAATTCTAACTGTAAATTTGTACAGGGCGTATTGGCAGGAAAAGATATTGAGCATACCTCTCGATCCTTAAAAGCAATAGCGCATCCAGTAAGACTACAAATCTTATGCTTTATTGGAAACAAAGAGGCAAGTGTAAAAGATATTGTTGCCAGCGTAGGTACAAGCCAAAGTAATGTTTCTCAACATTTAAGTGTGATGAGAGCAAAGGGAATTGTTGCCTCAAAAAAAGTATCTAACCGTGTTTTTTATCACGTCATTAATTCAATCGTGTTACAAATGATGGGGGTTGGTAAAGAATAGGAATAATCTTCCTATAAACTTATATAGAAGATGGGATATATCAGCGTTTTAATAAACCTAGTATATTAGTCTGTTATCCGTTTCTATCAAAAAAAATTGATGGATTCAGAAAAGGCAGGAAACTGTTCAAATAACCAATATTTTAGGATAAGACAGGAGTTGTTTATGTCCCAAGCATCAAACCAATTCACGGTAGAAAAACGCATCTTACTTGCAATGCGAAAAACATTGTCCAACATTGTTAAGGATGTAACACCTGCACATAGAGACCTGCAATCCCCCCTAAAAGATTCCACTATAGAAGACATTAAAATGTGCTTTGGTTTAATTTCTGCGCGTGAACGTGAAATTGCCCAAGAGGCAGGAGTGGATATTAAAGATCGTCCTCATTTTGTTGATGAACCGCGCAAGAGCAATGTCGTTTCTATCGACACTATAATAACAAAAAAATCATGAGCCAACAGGGTATGAATAAAACATATAGCAATGAAGAGATGGTTTCCATTACAAAAACGGTAATGCGTTACCTTGACGCATGGAAACTAACTAGTGACGAAATAATTAATATATTAGGTCTTGATAGCAAAATACGCACACGACACCTCCAAGCTTTCCGCTCAGGCAATAAAATATTACCACAACAAAAAGAAACCTTTCAACGTATTGAACATGTTGCAGGCATTGTTGAAGCCTTACGTACCGCTTATCCAATGAGTGTATCAACACGAGCAAGATGGCTTTACAAACCTTGTCGTCGTTTTCAAAAGCAAACACCTTTATCCGTTATTATGGCTGAAGGAATCAATGGTTTGATTAAAGTACGCATAGAGGTCGATTGCGCTTATGGCTGGAAGCTTTCCGAACAAATGGCAACCAATTTACAAAAAAATAATTAAATAATAGACAATCAAACACTAACAGCTTACTAATAGCAACTTAAAAACTGCTATTAATGACCATAATCGCTACAGATACTCCCATTCAAAATAGTCTAAAGGCGAAAAAGTATAATACTTTTCCGCCTTTTATGCTTTTTCTGAAATTAAACATGAAAAGTCTTTGATCTTTCCATATAATCCCTCGGCTATAATCGCCGTAGCGCTGATTTTATCAATAAATTTGCAAGTAAATTACGGCAATTTTCTTTTAGCTAGAACATCTATGTGGTGTTCTTTTTATAACAGAACACACGGTCTTTTTGAGAACTTTTAGTATGACTGATTTAACCCTCTACCGAAATATCGGTATTTTTGCGCACGTTGATGCTGGTAAAACAACCACTACAGAACGTATTTTAAGCCTTACTGGTAAAATTCATAAAATAGGTGAAGTACATGATGGTGAAGCAACAACTGACTTCATGGAGCAAGAAGCAGAGCGTGGTATCACCATTCAATCGGCTGCTGTGAGTTGTCAATGGAAAGGGCATCGCTTAAATATTATCGACACACCAGGACACGTTGATTTTACCGTTGAGGTATATCGTTCACTTAAAGTACTTGATGGCGGCATTGGTGTTTTTTGTGGATCAGGTGGTGTAGAACCTCAATCAGAAACGAACTGGCGTTATGCGAATGATTCTGAAGTTGCGCGTATTATCCTAGTTAATAAATTGGATCGTGTCGGTGCTAACTTCTATAACGTACTTGACCAAATCAAAAATGTATTAGGTGCAACACCTGTTGCAATGGTATTGCCCATTGGAGAAGAAGATGAATTTATTGGGTTAGTAGATCTTCTCACTCGTAAGGCATGGATTTGGGATGGCTCTGATGATCCCATGAATTATAAAATTGAAGACGTGCCAGCCGATATGGTTGATAAAGTCGAACAATACCGTGAAACACTGGTTGAAACCGTTGTTGAGCAATACGATGAAGTAATGGAGCGTTATCTTGAAGGTGAAGAAATTGATATTGACACCCTCAAACGTTGTATCCGTAAAGGCACTATTGGATTGGATTTCTTTCCAACCTACTGTGGCTCAGCCTTTAAAAATAAAGGCATTCAATTAGTATTAGATGCAGTTATTGATTATTTGCCTAATCCTGTTGAAGTTGATCCGCAACCAGAAGTGGATGAAACCGGCAAAGAAACAGGTAAATTTGCGTTAGTTGATCCCGACTATCCATTACGTGCGCTTGCCTTTAAAATCATGGATGACCGTTATGGGGCATTAACCTTTATTCGCGTTTATTCTGGTCGCCTAGAAAAAGGCATGACCGTTCTTAACTCCTTTACAGGTAAAACAGAACGTATAGGTCGTATCGTAGAAATGTCAGCGGATGATCGTATTGAACTAAACTCTGCACAAGCGGGTGACATTGTGGCTGTTTTAGGGATGAAAAATGTACAAACAGGTCATACCTTATGTGATCCTAAGAACCCCGCTATCTTAGAACCAATGGTCTTCCCAGAACCTGTTATTTCTATTGCAGTGTCACCCATAAATAAAGCAGCATCAGAAAAACTAGGGGTCGCATTAGGAAAAATGATTGCAGAAGACCCAACCTTTATCGTTGAAACGGATGAGGATAGTGGTGAAACTATTCTCCGCGGCATGGGTGAGCTACATCTTGATATCAAAATTGATATTTTACGTCGTGCCCACGGTGTTGAAGTAGAAGTTGGTAAACCTCAGGTGGCGTATCGTGAAACGATTACAAAACGGGTTGAAGATACTTATACACATAAGAAACAATCGGGTGGTTCAGGTCAATACGGTCGAATCGATTATATCATCGAACCGGGCGAAGCTGGAGAAGGGTATACTTTCGAGTCAAAGGTAACAGGCGGTAATGTACCGCGTGAATTCTGGCCTGCCGTTGAAAAAGGCTTTGCAGGCATGATGGATTCTGGTGTATTAGCAGGTTTCCCTTGTCTTGACGTTAAAGTAACCTTAGTAGATGGTGCTTTCCATGCCGTTGACTCCTCGGCGATTGCATTTGAATTGGCATCGCGTGGTGCATTTAGACAATCTATCCCTCAAGCAGGACCTCAGTTAATCGAACCTGTTATGAAAGTTGATGTCTTTACGCCAGATGATCATGTGGGTGATGTTATTGGTGACTTAAACCGTCGTCGTGGCATGATCAAATCACAAGACTCTAGCGGAACAGGGGTTAATATTAAAGCGGATGTGCCATTGAGTGAAATGTTTGGCTATATTGGTGATCTTCGTACAATGACATCAGGTCGTGGTCAATTCTCTATGGAGTTCTCACATTACTCTCCTTGTCCTAGAAATATCGCAGAAGATGTGATTAAAGAAGTCAAAGACCGCGAAGCTGCAAAGAAAAAGTAATCACTCTTTCATACAAAGTCCCTATCTATAAATAATATCGATAGGGACTCCTTTTTGCTTATCATTTTTCAGATAAATAATTTCCTGATAACTTAATAAAAAAGAGTGAAAGCCTCCCCCCAAAGCTCAAGTAAGCCATCAGTGACAATACAATTACGTCCCTGTTCTTTTCCCTGATAAAGATAAAGATCAGCACGTTTAATGGTCTCATTGGTTTCTTCTGCTTGGCGATATTGGGTGATTCCATAGGTAAGGGTGACATTAAAATGCTCTCCTTCCCATATAAAATAATATTCATGTAGCTGTTTCATGATTTTTTTGACTACAATACGTGCTTCGGTGGTATTGGTTTTAGGTAATAGCAGTAAATATTCTTCACCTCCCCAGCGGGAAACAACATCCATTTTACGGGTATTTTTAGCAATGATTTTTGCAACAGTTTTAATGACATAATCACCACAATTATGTCCAAAGCGGTCATTGATTGTTTTAAAAAAATCAATATCTGCCATGACTAAAGAAAAGGATTGATAATCTTTTGGTTGCTGTAATGTTTCTTGTTGTAATACGTGTTGAATATAACGTCGATTAGCAAGTTGTGTTAAAGGGTCTGTTCTTGATAGCTTAGCATATTGCAAGGCCTCTACTTTGGCTTTGTCAATATTATTGAACAAAACAAGAATAACGCCTTCATCAATCGTGCTTTTTAGTTCTGTTCGTATATCAAACCAGCGATATTGTTGATCTTTACAAAAGACTCTGGAATATAGTTGTATAATGGACGTTTTGTTATGATTTAATTGTTTCAATCTACTAGACCAAGAGGCAATTACTTGATGGCGATAGTTAATATCAGGATAGGCCCGTGAAATAAAGCTTAAATGATCAGGTATATCAGTAACTTGATATCCAATGGTATTAATGAAAGCTTTATTGACAAATAAGATTTTAGCGCGTTTATTGCACTTCTCTTCTTTACCAATTAAGGCAGGTGTTGGTAAAAAATCTAAATGTTGAAAAAACAAGGCTTCTTTGTTTTTAATTGTTACCATTTATGTATCCCCATTTTATTAATTAGCCTCCCGCTAATTTTATCTCCCACTAGGAACTTTTTTTGATAAGTTCTGTAAAATAGGAGCTTTTATGAATAAATTATATTTATCCTGATTAACTGAACTATTAAGAGTGATTGTTGTCGCGATTAGTTATTGATCAGCTTAACAAATTTAAGCATTAAGCGTCTAATTTATCCTTATATAGATTTGTAAAGAAAACCAAGATAAGCAAGACGGATACCCTTTTTGCTGTATATAATTCCAAGCCACATTTTTCGCAAAATATATTAAAATATGAGAAAAAACAAGACAATATTTGACCCCACTATCTTTTCACAGTTAAGCGATATAGAAACCTCCTTTCTAAAAATACTCGCGATTATGTATATTCCTGTTGCTGCAACGCCTTTAGCGATCTGCGCGCATCGAATTGGCATTGATGATCCTGATACAGGACTTAGTTTTAATATGAATTCTATCCGTCCTCATTTGAAAAAAATGGTGGAGTTAGGGTGGTTGAAATTTGAGAGTAATCGTTACTGTTGCCATCAAGATTTACGCGATTCTGTTTTAAAACATACAATAGAAAAAGGTGATTTTCAGCATATTGCTGAAAAGGTCATTGAGGCATTTCCTCCGCGTGAAGATACGGGTATTCTTTCTTGGTCGAGTATTGATCATGGTATTGCGCATGCACGACTTTATATGTATCTAGGTCATCATGATAAGTTAAATCAAGTGTTAGAGAGTTTAGAGGCACGTTATGCCTATTCTGAGCCTGAATCTATTATTAATACCGTCGGTTTCTTTCAAGGTATGTTTGGTATCCCTGTAGATACGGAATTATTGGCATTACTTGATAGCAAAACATTTCTCCTAGTTTGTAATGAATTAACGTATGCAGGGTTGTCAGAGCTTGAGAATATTAGTGACTTATGGGTATTGATGGATGAACGTATTGGATCGAATCCGCAAGCGAGTTCTGGGTTGCAAAAAAATGGTGATGTGCGTGAGTTTTATAGCATTCTTAGCGGAAGAAAAGAAATATTTGGAGAAAAGCCCAAAAACAATGATATGGCAAAAGTTTATTGGACGATTGCCAATGGTGTTAGACAGCTAATCTATGCAAAATCTGATTCAAGTCGTGATAAAAAAAACAATATCGACCTTTGTATCGAGCAATATGAAAAAGGTATGACGTTATATCGCCAGTTGAACAGGTCAAAAAAGCAAACTATTTTGCTTGATAGTGAGTTAGAAAAATTTTATTTGCTAGCATTAATTGCAAAGGGAGATAGCAAAAGTCAAAGCAAAGCCAAACACTTTCTTGAAAAGATAGTCCTTGATATTGATTACACTTTGTTTGCCGCTTATAACCAAGCATTAATTTCAGGGTTATTTAATTTTAGCATTGAACCTCTTCATTTAAAGGAAAACACCTTTACTTTGCTTTTTTATTCCATTATCACCTTCTGGCTTAATCAAACACTTTCAAAGGATGATCTGGAGATTATTGAAAATCAATACCAGCGTACCAAAGAAAACGGCTATGCGTGGTTAGCAGCAGAATATGCAACCGCCTTAGCATATTTGTCGCTTAATGAGGCAATGCGTGATCAATATCAAGGGTTGGCACAGCAACAACATTTGAAGCTGGGCACAAAGACATTGTTTGACTTAGTGACTCCCCAAGCAGAATGGGAGCGAGCACTTAATGCCTTAAACCGTTTAAGTGCAATACCTGAGGCAACTAAAGATGAGGAGCGTATTGTTTGGATTCTTGATCAAGATCGCCATAACGAGTATTTTATTACACCCAAAATACAGAAAAAATCTCCCAAAGGTGCATGGACTAAAGGGAGAAATATTGCTTTAAAACGCTTGTTAAAAGAGCGTCAAGACTTTCCTCAGCTTTCACAACAAGATAGAAAGCTTTGTGATTGTATTCTTGAACAAGCAAATTACGATAGCTATTATTCTGATACACCTCAGTTTTATATGGATATGAATAATGCATGGTTAGCAATGGTAGGACACCCTGCTATTTACTGGAATCAGGCACGCGGTGCAGCGTTGGAAATTAGTCAGAATGAATTTGAACTCGTTGTCAGTGAAGAGGGAGATGAATTACGAATTAGTTTTTATCCTCCTTTTAAAAAAGAGAGAGATGATAATAATTCACGTTATTTAATTCATAAAGAAACCCCCACTCGTTTGTGCATCTATCAAAAAAATGAACAAATATACCGTTTAAGTGAGATTTTATCCGATGGTTTGGTGATCCCACGCGAAGCTGAAAAAAGCCTAAGGGAAACACTCGCATCTTTAGCACCAATGGTTAAGATTCAATCAGATTTAGAGGGTGTTAGCGAAGCGGAAGAAGTCTCAGCAGATTCAACTATCCATGCTAATTTATTACCTTATGCGGAAGGTTTGCGAGCAACATTACGTATTCAGCCCTTTGCTGGGTTTGGCCCTCTCTATCCTCCAGGACAAGGACGTGCAAAATTATTGATAGAGCATAACGGTACGACCTATAAAACACATCGTAATTTAGAGCTGGAACAAAAAAAATTAGATGATTTAATCCTGCATAGTGATGTACTTGGAGAAGTAGGAGAGTATGAAGATGAATATTTGCTTGAAGATCCTCAAGACTGCTTAGAGTTATTAGAACAGCTTAGAGAGCAGGGTGATAATGTGATTATTGCTTGGCCAGAAGGTGAGGTGATGCGAATTAGTTCTCGTTTTGATAGTGGTAATATGCGCCTTAGCATTAATAAAAGTGGTGATTGGTTTCAATTAGAGGGGCAAATTGAAACCGATAAAGGACTGGTATTATCACTGCGAAAATTACTTGAATTATCCGAAAAATCAAAAGGTCGCTTTATTGAGTTAGATGATGGTGAATACCTGTCATTGACAAATCAATTTCGTAAAAAACTCAATGCGGTACAAAAATATTCAGAAGCTAGCGGTGAAGGTGCGCGTATCAATGGGCTAGCGGCCTATGCATTGGACGATTTTTTTGATGATGTAGGAACATTAACTGTTAATGATGAATGGCAACAACATGTTTATCGATTAAAAAATTTAGAGAATGCGGTAGCTGAGATTCCATCTACTTTGCAAACAGAGTTACGTGATTATCAAGAAGAAGGATTTCATTGGTTGAGCCGTCTAGCACAATGGGGGGTAGGTGCTTGTTTAGCCGATGATATGGGCTTGGGTAAAACAATACAAACACTTGCCTTATTATTGCAACGAGGAGGAGATGGCCCCGCCCTGATTGTTGCCCCAACCTCTGTTTGCTATAACTGGGAAGCAGAAATACAAAAATTTTCTCCAACCTTAAATCCACTCATGTACCGTGGTAGTGAACGTGAAGTATTGATTAAAAATGCGACAAAGCGAGATTTAGTCATTGTCACTTATGGTTTATTACAACAAGACAGTGAATTATTTTTAGAAAAACACTGGCATAGCATTGTGTTAGATGAAGCACAGGCGATTAAAAATGTTAGCGCCAAGCGCACGCGTACCGCACATCAATTACAAGGTAATTTTAAATTAGTGACCACAGGTACACCGATTGAAAATCATTTGGGTGAGCTATGGAGTCTGTTTCGCTTTTTGAACCCTGGATTATTAGGTTCGCAAGAACAATTTATGAAGCGTTATATGATTCCGATTGAACGTAATAATGATGTTGAAACACGTCAACATCTAAAACGATTGATTCAACCCTTCATACTACGTCGTCTAAAAACAGAGGTATTGGATGAATTACCGTCTAAAATAGAAATTACACTAACAATTCCCTTATCAAAAAAAGAACGCGCTATGTACGAAGCGGTGCGACAAAAGGCATTACATAATCTTGCCACTAAAAGTCAGCAGGAAAAAGGTTCGGCTCATCTTAAAGTATTAGCTGCTATTACCAAGCTACGTCTTGCTAGTTGTCATCCTAAATTGATTATGTCTGAAAGTACGTTATCAAGTAGTAAATTAGAACGCTTTGCAGAGTTGGTCGAGGAGTTACGTGAGAACAAACATAAAGCATTGGTTTTTAGTCAATTTGTTAAACATCTTGCTATTATTAAACAATATTTAGATGAACAAGGTATTTCTTATCAATACCTTGATGGCGGTACTCCAGCAAAGAAACGACGACAAGGCGTTGAAGATTTTCAAAATGGTAAAGGAGACCTGTTTTTGATCAGCTTAAAAGCAGGTGGTTCGGGGCTTAACTTGACTGCAGCAGACTATGTGATTCATATGGATCCTTGGTGGAATCCTGCGGTAGAAGATCAAGCATCAGACCGTGCACATCGTATTGGGCAGATGCGTCCTGTCACTATTTATCGTTTAGTAGCGGAAAATACCATTGAAGAGAAAATTGTTAAACTGCATCAGCATAAACGCGACCTTGCTAATAGCCTTTTAGAAGGTAGTAATATGAGCGGTAGTATGAATTCAGCGGATATGCTGAAATTAATTCAAGAAGTTTAAAGAACGTGCACGAAATAACTTCTCGATTCTAATTTGTCTTTTTATCCCAGCTCGGATGATCTCATTGGTTGCGTAGAGTGATGATGCGACTCATGAGCTCATCCAAGCTGAAATAAAAAGTCTGTGTTATTAAGTTAGGGAAGTTATTCTGTGCATATCCCTAAGTAAAAATTATCTACGCCCATAGGTATGGGTATGTCTAGGGTCTTGATAGGGATGCGAATGGGTAGTAGCACGGGTTAGAGAGTTTGCAGGATGAGTGTGAGTCCACCCTGTTGAACTACGTCGAACGCTATTAGGGCATTCATGGCGATGAATGGTATCACCATTTTTGTGAGAATGCGTAATGGCCCTAGCGCACTGACTTCTTCCATGAGTATGTTGTAAGTTACTGCTCCCATAATAGGTTGGATATTGTTGTGCTACCTGTTGACCAGAGCGACCCCGACCCCCACAATTATAACGATGAGTATGTCTAATCGTTCCATTAGCATGGGTATGTGTTATTGAGCGAGTACATTGATTAGCAGGATGGGTATGTGTATTCGGATTATTGTTTTGTATATTATTATTTGTAAACACAACCCTCCGATTTCCATAAATATCCGTGTTGTTAGGATTATAATAGGTTTGTTTCATATTATTTAATGGAACGGTTGGTACTGTATTATTATTACAACTGTAGCTGTGTGTATGTCCCGCAGGGCCACTGTGGGTATGTGTGATAGCGCCTCTACATCGGTTGGCAGGATGCGTATGTTGCGTTCCGTAGCTAATATCTGTATTGTCAGGATTAACAGAAGCTTTAGCAATGGTTAAAAAGCGTTTGTTGACCCAACCTGTTTGACCATTCCAGATTACTTTCACCCATAAAGACCCTCCTACATCAGTCTCCTCGTTTGTGAGAGCAATTCCATTCGTATTAGCTGGAATCGAGCCGATGATATCAAAGCCAGTACCTGCGCCACTACGCATATTTAAAGCATCCCAAGTAGCAACATTAACGACTTGATAGCCTTGAGTATTAGCAAAACTGGTTGGTATCGTAGCAAAACTGAATGCCAATGCGCTTGCTAAAAGAACTGCCTTTAAATGGTGTTTTATATTCATGGTATCGATAATCCTTTACCTCTATTTATGATGATCCGTCTGACTTATGATTCAGACTATAGGAGTATAATAGGGAGAATCAAGCTCTTTTTTTGCTCACTCAAAGAACAAGGCGGCTGCTACATTTCTGTTGTCTGCGGTTAAAATATTGAAAGTTCTACAAGCAGCTTGGGTATTCATGACCTCAAACCCAATTTTAGAATGAATTAAACTTAAGTAAATTTCTTTGGGTGGAAAAACTTGTTTTTTTCCTGTCCCCAATAAAATAAGTTCAGGTTTTAGTGTAAAAATAGCATCTAAATGACTTACTTCAAGATTGGCATAAATTCGAGGTGTCCAGTTAGGTTTAAAGTGATCTACTGTTAGGATAAAACCTTGATGAAAATGCTTATTGTTTATATGAATGCTTTGATCGTCATAACCTGTGATGACAAATTGTTTATCATCATGTTCTTCACTAAATTTCATATTGATGTCCAAAAAAATTATAAGGATGTTTCAACTTACCGCTCCCAAAAATCATATACTATCGCATACAGATAGATTAGGTTGATTTGCTCTCCGTTAATATCTATGACTAGCGCGTAACTGGAGTCCTGAAGGGGCGGTCACTCGACTACATACACATAGCAAAGCTAACTCCTCCGAGGCACAAGGTCTGTCCCATCACTGACAGGACATTATGTGCAGCATTTATGCCTGCATGAGAAACCTCCCCACTGATGTGATAAAACTTATCGCCTACCCATTTATTCCTAAAGAACAACAGGTACTTACTTGAGTCCATTTGTGAGGCTTCATCACCCAAAGCACAATGCAAGCTAGAACCTCTAGCGCAATGATTGAGAACCTCTCAATCATGGTTCCGTAGCATAGAACATACCGCTTTGAAAAAATGGTTTTGATTATATATCCAATGACTAAAAGCTTATATTTGATGATAAAGGGCATGATTATTCACGCAATATATTCTCAATTATTATGTTATACAC
>WGBH01000525.1 GCA_015494435.1 Thiotrichaceae bacterium
CACTACAATCAATGTGTTGCAGTGAAGGTGTGTACACTTATCCATCTTAATAGTTTAGATTTAGCGAAGGTATTCAGCAGGGTAAAGATTTAGATTCATCGATAGAAAGGTAGCATTTTAAAAAAACAAAGCTTTTACTATTGCCACGCTTAGTGCAGATGAATACAATCGGTGGTTGCGTTTTTTGATTAGGGTAGAATTGTGATTTTTTGACCTAATAATCCTTAGCGATAAGGATTGGATATTAATAATGATCGTACATGAGCATTATTGAGTACTTTTTCCTCAATCAATAAACCCCAAACTATTTATAAGAATCACGGAGTCACTACATGCCTTGGAATGAACCAGGTGGTAATAATAACGAAAAAGATCCTTGGGGCGGACGCTCTAAGCGAGGATCAAAAGGAAATTCTTCTGGCACGGACAATGTTGAAGAATTAACTCGAAAACTAAATGAAAAAGTGAGTAGCATCTTTGGTGGCAAGTCAAATAATGGCGATGGCAATAATGGTGATAACTGGAATGGCATTAATAAATCTGGAGCATTATTTATTGGTGCCATTTTACTGGGTGTTTGGTTATTGACAGGTTTTTATACTGTTGATTCCGCACAGCGTGGAGTCGAATTGCGTTTTGGTGCTTATCAGCAAACAACACAGCCAGGTCTTCATTGGCATCTTCCTTATCCTATTGAAACTGTTGAACTAGTGGATGTGGATAAAAATAGAATGGCAAAAGACCGTACCCATATGTTGACAAAAGATGAAAACATTGTCGATATAGGTGTTTCTGTACAATATAAAATCCAAGCACCTGAAGACTATCTTTTCAATGTCTATCTTGCAGATTACGAACCCCAACAATCGGTTGGTACGCTTTACCATGTTATGCGTAGTGCGGTAAGAGAAGTTATTGGCCGCAACACGATGGATGGAATTTTAAAAGATAATCGTGCAGGTTTTGCTCCTGATACGCTCGTTGTTATGCAGAAAATTCTAGATAGTTATAAATCAGGTCTTCATGTGATTAAAGTTAATTTAACCTATGCTGAAGCACCTAAGCAGGTTAAAGATGCTTTTGATGATGCTAACCGTGCTAGAGAAGATAAAGATAAATATAAAAATCAAGCGGAAACCTATGAAAAGAAAGTGATTCCTGCAGCTCGTGGTAAAGCTGCTCGTATTATTGAAGATGCAACTGCTTACACCAGTCAAATTATCTCTAAGGCAAAGGGTGATTCGACTCGTTTTGAACAATTAGCGCTTGAATATCATAAAGCACCAGAAGTCACACGTCAGCGCCTCTATCTTGAAACAATGGAGATGGTGATGTCGAATAATCGTAAGATTATGATTGATAGTAAATCAGGCAATAATCTACTTTATTTGCCTTTAGATAAATTACAAAGTTCAAGCAATTCAAGTGGTCAAACACTATCACCTGCAATAGCAAGCGCAGTGCAACAACGCATAATAAATAAACAAGCCAAAAATTCACGCATAAGTAGCCGTTCTACTTCAAGGGAGGCACGTTAATGAAAAACCTGACAGGAATTGGTATTGCCATTTTTTTATTCATTATGAGTTCATCCACTTATGTTGTTGACCAACGTGAAGTTGCGATTAAATTTCGTTTTAAACAAATTGTTGAATCGAATATTAAGCCCGGTCTGCATTTTAAACTGCCACTTATTCATACAATCAAGAAATTCAATGCACAAATACTGACATTAGATGCTAAACCTGATCGTTTTCTTACCAATGAAAAGAAATATGTTCGTGTTGATTTTTTTGTTAAATGGCGTATTGCTGATGTAAGTGAGTTTTATCGTGCCACTCGTGGCGATATTGCCCGTGCTAAAAACCGTCTTGAAGGCATTATGAAAGATGGTTTACGTAATGAATTTAGTAAACGCACCATTCAAGAAGCGATTTCAGGTGAGCGAGGGGAAATTATCAGCTCACTACGTGACAAATCTAATATTGATGCAAAAGAACTAGGTATTGAGATTATTGATGCGCGTGTCAGTCAGATTGACTTCCCCAATACGGTTAGCGAGTCGGTCTATGATCGTATGCGTTCTGAACGCCAACGTGTAGCACAGGATTTCCGCTCACGAGGTAAAGAAGAAGCTGAAAAAATTAAAGCCGCTGCTGATCGTGAAGCAACTATTATTGTAGCGAATGCTTACAGTAAAGGCGAAACGATGCGTGGTGAAGGGGATGCTAAATCTGCCGCTATCTATGCTAAAGCTTATTCAAAAGATGCTGAGTTTTATGCTTTTTATCGTAGCTTAGCGGCTTATAAAAAATCACTGGCTAATGCGGGTGATATAATGGTGATTGAACCTGACTCTGAATTCTTTCGTTACTTTAAGCAAAAAAAGCTCAGTGATCCTCAGCAAGTACAAATCCCACAGCAAGGCATCAATCAAGGCTCTACTAAACAATACGGCAGGCTTCAACTAAGATCCTATCCAGCATCCTATCCTTCTTACTCTTACCCGCAATATTTCTATCCTAGCAATGCATTGCAATATCAACCGCGTCAAGTACAGACTAAGAAAAAAGCAGTAAAACCTGGAACGTCAAAAGAGTGAATATCAATTGGCACGATTTACTCACCGCCTTGGCATTAGTATTAATCATCGAAGGGCTTTTACCCTTTACCCTTCCAGAAAAAGTCAAGGAAGTTCATCGTCGCTTACAACAGGTCCCTAATAGTAATTTACGTATGATGGGGCTTGTGAGTGTGATAGCGGGGCTAGTCTTGCTCTATATTGTTTAATCCCTATAAACAGTAGTATACAGTGGCATGCCCCCATTCAGTTTTACCGATTAACCCTAAGTAGGTTCGTTTTGTTGACTTGCTTATAATAATTAAGATAAACCACATGACTACATGGCTACTCCCTGAAGGCATTCATGAATCGTTACCTGATGAGGCTGAATTTCTTGAAACGTTTCGTCGTCAATTAATCGACTTGTATGCAAGTTGGGGCTATCGGCTTGTTAATCCGCCCTTAGTTGAGTATATGGAATCTCTACGGATTGGTATGGGATCAGGACTTGACTTACAAACAGTTAAAATAACCGATCAATTAACGGGACGATTAATGGGGGTTCGTGCTGATATGACACCCCAAGTGGCACGTATTGATGCGCATCGAATGAAAAACGATACCATTAATAATCGCCCTAACCGTCTTTGTTATATTGGTACTGTTTTGCGGACACAAGCCACCTATCAAGGTGGTTCTCGCTCTCCTCGGCAGGTTGGGGCTGAGTTGTTTGGTCATGCAGGCATAGAAAGCGACTTTGAAGTCATTTCTTTAATGTTAGAAATACTTAAGATCAGTGGCTTGGATGATGTTATTTTAGATATTGGTCATGTTGGTGTTGCGCGTGGTTTAGCCGATTATATAGGGCTAAGCCGTGATGAAGAGAATCTCTTCTTTGATATGTTGGCACGTAAATCCTTACCTGAAATTAAACAATGGCTAGAACAAAGCCAATTATCTAAATCTGATGCCGATATGCTAGATGCCTTGCCGAGACTCAATGGTTCAACTGATATTTTAGAAACGGCAAAATCAAAGCTACTCAATGCAGGCTTAGTTGTTATCAGTGCTATTGAATATTTACAAAGTTTAATTAAACGCTTAGAACATTATTATCCAGAGCTTAAAATTAATATTGATTTAGCAGAACTGCGTGGTTATGCCTACCATACAGGTATTATTTACGCCGTTTACACCCCTAGTAGGGGACATTCAATTGCCAGTGGCGGTCGCTATGATGGGATTGGGAAAGCATTTGATAATGATCGCCCCGCGACTGGTTTTAGCACTGACTTACACACATTGGCCTCTTTGTCTTCAAAAACTAATAAAATACAAAAAAAGGAGATGATTTTAGCACCTTCTGTACAGGATGAAGATTTAGATAGTTTGATAGAACAGTTACGTAGCCAAGGTGAGGCAGTTGTTAAACAGCTTTCAGATAATAGCAATATAACGCCAGAGCAACAAAGCTGTAATCGAAGGATTGAAAAACAAGGGGCACAATGGTTAGTGGTGAAAATTTAACATATTTTATAGATACTTAATTTTACACATTTTATCGAACATGATTTAGCCCAATATAGGGGTTTCAAAATAATGAATCTAGCAAATTATGCAGATTTTTTGTTTAAAAGCTCCTTAGGATGGATTGTGCAGTTAGTTTATGGAAACAGAAAGAGAAAATAGCGATGGGAAAACTTGTTGTAGTCCTTGGCACACAATGGGGTGACGAGGGAAAAGGAAAAGTAGTTGATTTACTCACAGAAGATGCCACGGCGGTGGTGCGCTTTCAAGGTGGACATAATGCAGGTCACACCTTGGTCATTGATGGTAAAAAAACGGTATTACATTTAGTGCCGTCAGGCATTTTGCGTGAGGGTATCGAATGCATGATCGGTAATGGTGTGGTCTTAGCACCTGATGCATTGTTGCATGAATTAGACATGCTAGAAGCCGAAGGTGTCCCCGCGAGTGAACGACTCAAGATTTCAGAAGCTTGTCATCTTATTCTTCCTTATCATGTGGCGCTTGATGCAGCCCGTGAAGTCGCACGGGGTAAAAAAGCCATTGGCACTACAGGTCGTGGCATCGGACCTGCCTATGAAGATAAAATCTCTCGTCGTGGCATTCGCTTAGGCGATATGTTGGACACAGAACGCTTTAAAGAAAAGCTAAAAGAAGTGATGGAGTATCACAACTACAGCCTTAAACATTACTTTAATGCAGAGGAGGTAGATTATCAAAAAGTGTTGGATGACTCCTTGAAAATGGCAGAAAGAATGCGACCAATGGTGATTGATGTACCACATCGTTTGCAACAATTGCGTCAACAAGGCAAACACATTATGTTTGAAGGTGCTCAAGGCACTTTATTGGATATTGATCATGGCACTTATCCTTATGTAACCTCATCTAGCACAACAGCAGGGGGTGCTTGTACTGGTTCGGGCGTTGGTCCTAGAGATTTAGATTATATTTTAGGAATCACTAAAGCCTATACAACACGGGTTGGTTCTGGTCCTTTTCCAACTGAATTATTCGATGATATAGGCGCACATCTTGCAAAAGTCGGTAATGAACTCGGTGCAACCACAGGTCGTCCACGCCGTTGTGGTTGGTTAGATGCAGTTGCTTTACGCCGTTCGATGCATCTCAATAGCATTACAGGAATTTGTGTCACAAAGCTGGATGTATTGGATGATGTAGAAACTATTAAAATCTGTACTCATTACGAGCTAGATGGTGAAAAACTTGAAGTTCCACCAATTAATACAACAGAATTTGCAAGATGTAAGCCAATTTATGAAGAAATGGCAGGTTGGAAATCTATCACCTATGGCACGACTTCTTATGATGAATTACCAGAAAATGCCAAGCTGTACTTAAAACGCATGCAGGAATTACTTGATACACCCATTGATATTATCTCCACAGGCCCAGATCGTGAGCATACAATGATTATGCGTCATCCTTATGAAATCTAATCTTTAGGCTACTTTTTTGCTTCATTATTTTAAGGAAGCGATAGTAGTACCCTCCATGCTCTGTAGAGTAGATAAGCGATAGCGTATCCAGCAAAATTAATGTGTTTTGGTGACTTATCTACCCTACAAATTTAAATTTGGTGAAGGTATTGTATAGATATTTACTGATTACATTACATTTTGATGGCGAAAAAGCTGAAGCTTTCACTCCTGTTATTGGAAATTATTTATCCGAAAAGCTGTATGCCGATTTGTGTCTCTATTCCTAAAGTCTCCTTAAATGAAAACCAAACGAATAGTCTGACCTGAAAAGCCTCGATTGCTTAAAAATCTTGATTGTCGCGCACGTTCTTTAAAGTCTTTTGGTATTGTTGTGCCAAAACGTTTCTCTCGTTGTTCTTTAGCTAGCTTTAACCAATCAACCTCTACTTCCAATAGCGTAGAGTCAGCTAAACTATCACTAATGCCTCGTTGCCGTAGTTCATATCTGATTTTTAACTCTCCTTTTCCAGCTAAAATGCGTGAGTATACAAACATCTCAGCGAAACGTTCATTGCTAAGGTAATCAGAGTCTTCAAGATGATCGCAAAGTAAAACAAGGTCGATATTTTTTGCATAAGGTTTAGTACGAAGTTTATTGCTTAACTCAAGCCGTGAATGCTCGCGCCGTGCTAATAAATTGATGGCTGTTTGATAACAAAGCGAATAATTATCTAAGTTTTTAGTTTGATCATTAGGCATAAGTGAAACAATGAGTTGAATGAAGCGATTGTAGCTTCTTATAATTAACGGCTTGGACTTCAAAAATATAATCTTGCTTGGAACTTTCTTGCAAGCCATTATTGTGGGGAAGAGTATTATTTTTCTACGACAGGTACTTTAAATTCCAGTTTCCCTGCTTTTTTAAATTCCAAAAACGGCATCCTTCATTCCCCAGTTAACACTTTATGGATAAAAAGATGAAAAGTGCCTCTATAGCACAATAATACTCTAATTTGCTATAAACTAGAGTACTTTTAGCTGGGCATAGCAACCCACACAGAGGCACTTTAACAATGATAGCAAAAA
>WGBH01000526.1 GCA_015494435.1 Thiotrichaceae bacterium
GAGTAATACCAAGCCTTAAATATCGAAAAACAAACATCGAAAATTTTGTTAAATTTATTATGACCTCCTGCTAAGATTCTTTATTCCTTCATATATTGCTTATATTTTTTCTCTTCTTTAAACGCACTCTCATAATTGGTTAAATTTTCTTCTAACATGCGTTTAAACTGAGCGGTGAAATGTTCAATAGCATTTTTTCTATTAGACCGATAGACCGCCACATCACGAGAACCTGATGCAACCATAAAGGCACTGAAGCGTGCCGCACCGTAAACAAAGGCAGAACCAACTAGATCTGAACCGTGTTTATCCAAATGTTGATTAGCGACATCAATATAAGTATCGGCAATTTTTTTAAATAGTTTAGTAGTATCTTCAAGGGTATCGCTCTCACTCATTCCGTGCTCTCTTTTAAGGGGGGGTTAATTTTTACTCGAAGGCCGTCCTATTGGATCAAGAATACTGTTTATTTGCTCCAAATCTGGGTTTGCCTGAGGATAGTCCAAGGTATAATGCAATCCTCGGCTTTCTTCTCGACGTTGTGCGGAGCGGATAATAAGACGTGCTACTTCGGCAAGGTTGCGTAATTCTAGCAGATCACTGGTAATACGGAAATTAGTATAATATTCGTCAATTTCATGCAACAACATATCAATGCGTGTACGCGCCCGCTCTAGGCGTTTAGTGCTGCGTACAATACCGACGTAATCCCACATAAAACGTCGTATTTCATCCCAGTTATGTGTAATGATAACGCGCTCATCGGAGTCGGTTACTCGACTCTCATCCCATTGTGGAATATCAAAATCAATGCTTGGATTATCCCTTTTTTTGATAATATCTTGCGCGCAAAACTGACCATAAACAATGCATTCTAATAAAGAATTACTTGCCATTCGATTAGCACCGTGCAAGCCTGTAAAGCTACATTCTCCAATAGCATAAAGATTATCTACATCCGTTTGCCCATTTTCATCCACGATGATACCACCACAGGTATAGTGAGCCGCTGGCACAACAGGCACAGGATTCTTACTCATATCATAACCAAATTTTTCACAGGTCGCATAAACATTAGGAAAGTGCTCCGTAATGAATTTTTTTGAACGATGGCTAATATCAATAAAAATCGAATCAATCCCTAAGCATTTCATTTCATGATCAATGGCACGCGCTACAATATCACGCGGTGCTAATTCTCCACGCTCATCGTATTTATCCATAAAACGTGTCCCATCAGGCAGAAGTAACTTTCCACCTTCACCACGAACTGCTTCTGTAATTAAATAGGATTTCGCATGGGGATGATAAAGACAGGTAGGATGAAATTGCATAAATTCCATATTAGAAACCCGACAACCTGCGCGCCATGCCATTGCAATCCCATCACCACTTGCCCCATCAGGATTACTGGTGTAAAGATAGACTTTACTCGCCCCGCCTGTCGCTAGAACCGTAAAATTAGCCCTAAAAATAGAAATTTCTTTGGTTTTACGATTGAGGACATAAGCGCCTAAATTGACATTATTGCGCTGCAATAATTTAAGCTTGCGCGAGGTAATCAAGTCAACTGCAATATGAAATTCAAACAAAGAAATATTACTGCGCTGTTTTACTCTTCCTAATAGTGTCGTTTCTATTGCATAGCCACTTGCATCTGCGGCATGTGCAACACGACGCTTAGAATGCCCTCCTTCGCGGGTAAGATGCAAACCATCAATCCCCTCACTGTCAACAGTCTCATCTTTAGTAAAAGGTACGCCTGAATCCAATAACCATTTTAATGCTTTTGGCCCTTGAGTCACCACTTTACGTACCACCACCTCTGAACACAACCCTGCCCCTGCGTTCAATGTGTCTTCAATATGCGACTCTATCGTGTCATTTTTATCCGCTACGGCAGAAATCCCACCTTGAGCGTAAACCGTACTCCCTTCTGTTAATGTTTCTTTGCTAAGCACCGCAATACGAAATGTTTCAGGCAAACTCAACGCCAAACTTAATCCAGCCGCCCCACTTCCAATAATAAGAACATCATATTTTGAATCATCCATAAATAACCAGCCGTTATAAAATAAAATTATACTATTTGTCATTTTTCATTATGGCATTTATCCGTTTAAACTTTAAGCACAAAATAAGTTTGAGGCATCCTCTTATACCAAATAGACAAGAAGACGCACTCATTATTTGACCTATGACAACTATATTCTATAATGAGCCATCAGTTCCCTAACAAATGAGGCTGTGCGAGTATTCGTGAAACAAATACTTGCACCGTCTCAAATAAAAAAACTACCCCCCCTCCAGAATAATCTCGCTTTCATCATTTTAAAAGTGGCATTATTACCAATATCAGACTGACGGTAGCTTGAAATACTGGTCTATATACCAGCAATAAGGAACTATTAGCACTTTCATGGTCGAAGAATATAAACCTGTTTGGTTTATTCCTTTGATGGTTTGCTTATAATAAAGTACTTTACGTGGTGTTTTTACAACGAACGGGAACTTTCTATAAGTAATTTTGTTTTGTATTAGGTGGAATATCATTTTATAAATGACAACCCCACCGAGGAGTTAAGCCCATATGGGCGTAAAACAAACAGATTTAGAACTGGTTAGACGTGTTCAAGCAGGTGATAAAAAGGCCTTTGATATTTTGGTATTAAAATACCAGCAGAAAGTCATCAATCTGGTCAACCGCTATATGCATGATCAGGACCTATCAATGGATGTGGCACAAGAGGCCTTTATTAAAGCCTATCGCGGTTTGAAAAATTTCCGTGGCGATAGTGCTTTTTATACATGGCTGTATCGAATTGCAATTAATACCGCAAAGAATCACTTAGTATCAAAATCACGTCGGATGCCAGCGACTGATATTGATGCTCAAGAGGCTGAGCAATATGAAAGTCAAAGCGCAAACGGGCTAAGACATATTGATTCACCAGAGCATGAAACACTAAAGGAAGAAATTCATCGCACCATTATGACGGCTATTGATGCACTTCCAGAAGATTTGCGAACAGCAATTACTTTACGAGAGCTAGAAGGCTTAAGCTATGAGGATATTGCAACCACAATGGATTGTCCTATTGGCACGGTACGTTCTCGTATTTTTCGAGCAAGAGAAGCAATTGAGAAAGAATTAAAACCATTACTCAGATAAAATGAAAAATTAAATATCAATAGTAATATTAAACTAAATTAGTAAAATTTAAGGGTGGGTAATATGTCAACAACCATAACAGAGCATCTTTCCGCAGTACTAGACGGAGAAGCAGGCGATTTTGAACAAAGACGATTATTAGATGAATTAGGAAAAAATAAAGACTTACAAACATCTTTAGCTTGTTACGCATTAATTGGCGAAACAATGCGAGATGAAAAACAAGCGAGCATTGCAAAACCAAGTTTCCTTGAAAGTATTCACGATAAAATTGATGCCGAACCAGAATATTCTCAAATACAAATCAATAATAAAAAAATCAATAATAGCAAACCAAAATGGATTCGCCCTGTTGCAGGCTTTGCGATGGCTGCCTCTGTTGCTACTATCGCCATTATTGGCATACAAAGTCCTCTGACATTAACAGGCAACTCTCATTCCCCTATTGCCGCCAATCAAACATTAAAATCAACACCGACAAGGGTCGCTAATATCTACAATAATTATCCTGATAAAAAAACACAGGCACGCTACACACGCTATCTCGATAGCCATGCACAATATGCCTCTACAACCCCCCTAATGCCATCCGTTCGTGTCGTTAGTTATAATGCAACTTATTAATCACAGTAAGAAATTTATTAATGCAACATTATCAAAGGCGATATAAATACCCAATGAAAAAAATAATAACCCTTATTTGTTTTAGCTGTTTACCATTACAAACATTCGCGGATAATAAGGCCTTTAATTTATTACGTGAAATGTCCCAATCTTTGAATCAAATGAGTTATAAGGGCATCTTAATTCATGTCAAAGATGATGATATTATCACCTTAAAAGTATCTCATACCATAGAAAATGGAAAAGAAGTTGAGCGTGTTGAACGACTCAATAAAGACGGCACACCTTATTCTCGTGTCACTAATTATTCTTTATCTAAACTACCTAAATTTACGCAACAAGCTCAAATGGTATATTCCTTTGATTTAGGCAATACAATAAAAGTTGCCGCACGTCCTTGCCAACTTGTTATTGCACGACCTAAAGATCGTATGCGCTATTTGCAAAAATACTGTGTTGATACTGAAACCTCCTTACTATTAGACTACACGATTATTGACAAAAGTCATGAACCCATTGAACAGTTTATGTTTACTGATGTTGAGATATTGAATGATGGTAAACGAGTCAAAGACATTGCACCTATTTCTGCTCCTATTAAATCGACGAGCGCTAATTTTATTTCAAGCCCTGCTTTATCATTAGCATCAAATAGCCAACCCATTGAAAAGCTACAATGGAGTCTCAAAGAAACACCCAAAGGCTTTACACTACGTAAAGCCCCAATGCTAAAGAAAAATAAAGATGAATCAGACACAGAACATTATATTCTAAGTGATGGATTAAGCTCAGTCTCCATTTTCATCTCTAAAAAAGCACCCAATTCAAAAGAAACGGAGACCCGCTCGGGCGCATTAAATGTGGTTACTTATTACAAACAAAACTTTGCAATCACATTAGTCGGTGCAGTTCCTAAAAGTACCCTAAAAGATATTTTTAATAGCCTTCAGTATCAAGCTAATTAAATGATTGAAGAAACGGGACGTGTTGAGCGCATAGAAGGTGATTATATTTGGGTAAGCCCTGCGAGTGCAGGTGGGGCTTGCGTAAGCTGTAAATCTTCGGCTAATTGTTCAAGCAATTTATTGACGACCTTATTGCAAAGACATCAAACAAAATCTGTTCGTGTAGAAAATAATATCAATGCTAAAGTCAATGACCTTATCGTTATTGGTATTCATCCCCAAGGACTATTATCAGGCTCTGCTCTTATCTATCTTCTGCCTGTTTTTTTTCTATTTATTTTTGCAGTGATAGGCGATCAATTCTTTGGGGAAATAGGCAGTATTATCATCGGACTAGCAGGTTTGATATTGGGTTTCTTGATCAGTAAGAGCATAGCCACCTCATCCTTAATGAAATCTCGTTTAAAATTAATTGGTTTGAGGCGGGCAGCTTAGGAAGCTGTATCAAATAGATGCTTCTTCACAACCTTCAGTCTTTTCTGATGCAGTTGTTCAGCAATAGCAATCCCTTTAAAACCAGCCGCTACAATATCTTTCACATCAATTTCTGACACTTTTTTGAGTAATAATCTAAAAAAATCAGCCTGTAAATAAGGATTCTTCTCATAAGTGGGTCGCCCGCGACTATCTGCGGTGCAAACCAATAAAAACTGTTCAAACCGTCCAGGTCGCCGAAAAGCATCGGTTGATTCTAAAACTTTCAATAGCGTTTTTGGTTTTTCTTCAAACGCTCTATGTATATGGGTGTGATATCGGGCGCTGATTTTTGCTAATTGTTTATATGCCTTAGGTGCTTTATAGCGATCACATAAAACGCTTACTAAATGGTAACCGCGTTCTTCATGCCCATAATGATGCGGCAAACGCGCCTTATCGGTTGTTCCTTTGCCTAAATCATGCGTTAATGCTGCAAAACGTACTTCTGGTTCAGAACTAAGCAAACAAGCTTGCTGTAAGACTAACAAGGTATGTCTGCCTGTGTCTATTTCAGGATGATATTGCTCAGGTTGAGGAACACCAAATAAGCACTCAATTTCAGGAAATAAAATCTTTAAAGCTCCACAGTCATGTAATGCTTCGATAAATTTTTCAGGATTCGGTTCTACTAACGCTTGACTGGTTTCTTGCCATACCCTTTCAGGCACTAAATCATTAACCTCCCCTGCCTTAACCATTATTTTCATCAGTTGCTGCGTTTCATCAGCAATACGAAAACCTAAACAAGCAAAGCGAGCCAAAAAACGAGCAATTCTTAAAATACGCACAGGATCTTCAGCAAACGCAGGCGATACATGGCGCAACAAGCGTAATTTTAAGTCTTTTTCTCCTCCCACTGTATCAATAAGCTTTCCATTTTCATCTTCAGCAAGTGCATTAATGGTAAGATCACGACGCTGTAAGTCTTGCTCTAAAGTTACATTTTCATCTGCATGAAAATGAAAACCATGGTAGCCTTTTCCTGATTTACGTTCAGTGCGTGCTAAGGCGTACTCTTCACCTGTTTTAGGATGCAAAAATACAGGAAAATCCTTTCCAACAGGTTTAAATCCTGCATCCAGCATTGTCACAGGACTAGCCCCTGTGACAACCCAATCATTATCTTTTACTGCTAATCCTAATAAGCGATCTCTCACCGCCCCACCCACAAGAAAAATTTCCATTATTATTCGCTCATTACAAGGAACTTCAAGCTAAAAAGCACCTCTACTTTTAAAGATATCTTAAAGATTCAAACTTTGGGGATTTTAGCATAAAATGAAGAATTCAGAATTTATAACGCCAAATCAAGTATTTCAGTAGAAAACGAAATTATTTTGCAACAATAATACTAATAATTCGTCATAAAAATAAGAATATAGCCATATCATTATTTTATGGCTTTTTATTGACGAACGGTCGGTTTTATGGTGTTATCGGATACTCGTAATAAAAACAATATAGTTCAATTTAAAACTTGTCGCTAAAAATAACAGGTTAATTTTTTAACAATCAGAAAATGGAGTGGTCAAAAATGGCTCATATCGTAGTACTAGGGGCTGGAACGGGCGGAATGCCAGCAGCATACGAATTAAGAGATGAATTGGGGAAAGAACATGAAATTACGCTTATCAATGAGCGTGATTACTTCCAGTTTACACCATCAAATCCTTGGGTTGGTGTAGGATGGAGAGGTCGTAATGATATTACTTTTGGTATTGAAAAATACGTTTCACGCAAAGGCATCAACTTTGTTGCTGATCGTTGTGAAAAAATCGACGCAAAAAATAATAAGCTAGAAATGAAAAATGGCGATATTATCGCTTATGACTATCTTGTCATCACTACCGGCCCTAAACTTCACTTTGATGAAGTCGAAGGTAGCGGTCCTCATGGTGGACATACCCATTCTGTTTGTACTGTAGACCACGCTGAAGCATTCTACGAAGACTACAAAAAACAAATTGAAAAAGGCAGTGGTCATATTGTTGTTGGTGCAATGCCCTTTGCAAGTTGCTTTGGTCCTGCATATGAGTTTGCCATGATTGTTGATACCGATCTACGTAAACGCAAAATTCGTGATAAATTTCATATTACCCTAGTTACTTCAGAACCTTATGTTGGTCATTTAGGTCTTGGTGGTGTGGGTGACTCTAAAGGCATGTTAGAATCGAAATTGCGTATGCAACATATTAAATGGATTGTAAATGCTAAAACCACCAAAGTTGAAGAAGGTAAAATGTTCGTTAGCGAACTCAATTCTAAGGGTGAACTACATAAAGAACACGAAATAGAATTTGACCTTGCGATGATGCTCCCCTCCTTCTTTGGTGTTGATGTAGTGACTAAGGTTGAAGGGCTTTGTAATCCACGTGGCTTTGTTATGGTCGATGACTATCAACGCAATCCAACCTACAAAAATATTTATTCCGCAGGTGTTTGTATTGCTATTCCTCCCGTTGACGCAACACCCGTAGCAACAGGTGCACCTAAAACAGGTTATATGATTGAGTCAATGGTCACCGCACTAGTGCATAATATTGAAGAGGAACTCTCTGGAAAAGAACCTTCTCATACAGGAACTTGGACAGCATTATGTTTAGCTGACTTCGGTGATTCGGGTGCAGCGTTTGTCGCCATTCCACAAATTCCACCACGTAATGTCGCATGGTTTAAAGCAGGTAAATGGGTACATCTCGCTAAAATTGCCTTTGAGAAATACTTTATGCGTAAAATGAAAAAAGGTAGCTCTGAACCCTTCTATGAGAAGTCTATTTTGAAAATGATGGGTATTAACCGATTGAAATAAGTTCTTAATTGTTTAGACTACAACGGCAATTATCGTTTCGATACTTGCCGTTTTTTTATGCTTGGGAATCAATCATGGAACTACCAGAAAATATTCAAGAAACCATACAACGCGCAATCACAGAAGATGTAGGTAGTGGCGATGTCACCGCCGATTTAATTAATAATAATCGACAATCAAAAGCCCGTGTTATTTGCCGAGAAAATGCCATACTCTCTGGAAAGGCTTGGTTTAATGCTGTTTTTCATCAAATAGACCGTCATATCAAAATAAAATGGAATTTTGAAGATAGTGATTTTATCAGCGCAAATTCAACTCTCTGCACTTTATCAGGAAATTCTCGCTCGCTATTAAGTGGTGAACGTGTAGCACTCAATTTTCTGCAAACTTTATCTGCTACTGCAACACAAACAAAACAATATGTGGACTGTATTGCTGGACATCACGCCGTAATTCTCGATACACGTAAAACACTCCCCAATTTACGCTTAGCACAAAAATATGCCGTTACTTGTGGTGGAGGCGTTAACCACCGCAACGCCCTTTATGATATGATTTTAATCAAAGAAAACCATATTATAGCAGTGGGTTCAATAACAGAAGCTATTAAACAAGCTCGCCTATTGCATCCTACTCTTAAAGTTGAAGTAGAAACAGAGAACCTCAAAGAATTTTATGAAGCAAGCCAAGCCAATGCCGATATTATCATGCTTGATAATTTTAGCCTTGAGGATATGCAAATAGCAGTGGCTAAAAATAAAGGTAAATCAATCAAATTAGAAGCATCTGGCGGAGTTGATTTAAGTACCGTAAAAGCGATTGCAGCAACAGGCGTTGACTATATCTCTGTAGGAGAAATCACCAAAAATATCAAAGCAATTGATTTATCAATGCGCTTTAAAGAAATTCCAAGCAAGCATTGAGAAAAAATAATCATCTCACAAATCCTTTACCGATTCGCAATGGCGTTAGTGCTAGTCGTGTCTGGCTTCCTAAAGGAAACTGGAGGCTAATATTAGATTTTCTCGTAGAAAAATTTCCAAATATTGAGCCAGAGGTAATACGCACAAGAATGCAACGCGGTGAAATAATAGATAGTAAAGGCAACTGTTATGGTATTAATAGCCCCTATCGCAGCGGTATCCATCTATTTTATTACCGTGAATTAGACAATGAAACAGACATTCCTTTTCAAGCCACTGTATTGTATCGGGATGAACATATTTTAGTTGCTGACAAACCCCATTTTTTACCCGTTGTTCCGTCTGGACGCTTTTTACATCAAACCTTACTAGTACGTTTAAAAAAAGCGTTTCAATTGGATCAACTAACCCCCATTCACCGTATTGATCGAGAAACAGCAGGCGTGGTTATGTTTTGTATTAACCCTAAAAGCCGTGGTTACTACCAATCTTTATTTCAACAACGAAAAATACAAAAAAACTACCAAGCCATTGCAGGCTACAATAAAACAATGCAACAGCAATCCTTACCACTGATTCATCGCAGTAAAATGGTAAAAGGAGAACCTTTTTTTCGTATGCAAGAAATTGAAGGAGAACCCAATTCTGAAACCATGATTGATATTATTGAAACCCAAGGAAAATACGCTCTATACAATTTAAAACCCGTTAGCGGCCGACAACATCAACTGCGAGTCCACCTTGCTAGTCTTGGCTGCCCCATTTTGCACGACCCTTTTTACCCTGAATTACAACCCTGTAAAGGTGATGATTTTAGTAAACCATTGCAATTACTCGCTAAATCCATCGCCTTTATCGACCCAATAAGCCATCAAAAACACTATTTTGAAAGCCAACGTAAACTCAATTGGAAAAATCCTTAAGCAACGGCATTGTAGAGCAATTCACAACCCCCTCCCATCGAAGCAAGGAACTATAACGAACGCTAAAACATTGACAGACTTGCAAAAAAAGCAATCAGATAAATAATAAATCATTGGCACTCCAAGCAGGAGTCGAACCTGCGACCTGCCCCTTAGGAGGGGGCCACTCTATCCAGCTGAGCTATTGGAGCATGATTTTAAGGGGGGGGCAATTGTAGCGAATTTTTTTGAAAACTTCTTGTTTTTATCCGAGTAATTTTTTTAATTCATAAAGTTGATGCAATGCTTGTCGTGGGGTCAATTCATCAGGGTTAATAGCAATAAGGGCTTGTTTAACTTGTTTAATATCTTCTGTTTCTTCATTTTTTTCTGTTGAAAATGACAATGCCAGTGGCAAGGTTTGTCCTTCTTTTGGATTATTATGTGATTGTTCTTCTAAATATTGTAGTTTTTTGCGGGCTTGCGCAATAACGACTTTAGGTACACCTGCAAGCTGAGCGACTTGTAAACCGTAGCTTTGATTAGCCGCGCCGTCTTTTACGCTGTGTAGAAAGACGATTTTTTCACCGTGTTCAATTGCATCAATATGTACATTAGCAATGCTAGCAATTTTTTCTGGTAGGCTGGTG